>DATLHN010000310.1:0-2962 GCA_035539875.1 Armatimonadaceae bacterium | reverse complement strand
GGGCGCGCGCACCTCATTGTGGCGCACCTCCGTCCGGGAGGCGGCCAGCGCGGCCTCCGCCTCGCGCACCTGCGCCCGTGCGACGTCCACGGCCACGGGGCGCGGCCCTTCCCGGAGCGCGCGCAAGTCCGCCCGCGCGGCGGCCGCCCGGGCTCGCGCGGCCCGCGACCGCTCCGCCGCGGCGCGCTCCTCGCCGGACGCCGCGACGACCGCCGCGCCCGCAGCAACCACGGCCGCGCGGGCGGCGCCCAGTGCCCTGTCCGCACCCGCCGCCTCGGCGTCGGCGACCTTCGCCTCGGCGTCGGCGCGGTCGGCGGCCTCACGCGCGACCGCGCCCTCGGCCAGCAGGGCGCGCTGCCGCTCCCGTGTCAGCCGCGCCAGCGTCGCGCGCGCGGCCGCCGCCGCCAGTGCCGCCCGGGCGTGCTCTTCCTCCGCCCGCGCCTGGGCGACCAGCGCCTCGGCCCGGGCGCGCCCTCCGCGCGCCTGCCCCCGGGAGGCGTCGGCCTCGAGGACGCCGGCCTCGGCCTGTTCGGCGCGGGCGCGCGCCGCGTCGACCTCCTCCGGGCGCGCGCCCGCCCGCACCTCCGTCAGGCGGGCGCGCGCGGTGGCGAGCGCGCGGCGAGCGGCCTGCTCCCGCGCGGCGGCCGTCTCCCGGCCCGACAGGACCGCCAGGATCTGACCGGCCGCGACCCGGTCCCCTTCTTCTACGCGCACCCGCGCCACTACCCCGCCACCGGCCGCCCCGCCATCGGCGGAGACGCCGACCTCGTGCCTCCCCGCGACGCGGCCGGTCGCGACCACCGCCTCGGTCACGGGGCGGCGCACCGCCGTCGTCACCTGGACCGGCCGCGACCCGATGCGCGCGGGGAGGCGGACGGCGAGTACGACGGCCGCCACCGCCAGCACCGCTAGGAGGCCCCAGAGCGCCGCGCGCCGGGTGCGTCGGGAAGGCGGCGTCGGGACCCCGGGCGACGGCGGGACCCCGGGCGACGGCCGCGCGTCCTGCCAGGGCGTCCGCCGAGCTTCCCGGTGCGGAAGCGGCGCCGCGGCCCTTTCTCCGCGGGCGTCCTGTGGGCGTACCTGATCGGCACTGGTGAAACGCATCGTCTGCTGTCCTTCGAGTACGGCCCGTCGAGGACCGCGTGGCGTTCCCTACTTCGACCGCGGTTCACCCTGTGAAGGGGTCCCTGGCTGCGAGGGCAGTTGCGCCTGCGCCTCGATCGGAATCATCCGGCCCTTTGCGCGGGCCTGTGCCTGCGGCGACTTGGGCAGGTGGCAGCGCAGAACGCCGTCCCTAAACTCGCAGCGGATATTGTCCGCCTCCACGCCTTCGGGCACGGCGAGGGTCCGCTCGAACGATCCGTAGCGCCGCTCCCGGCGCAGGTATCGCTTTTCGTGCGTCTCCTGATGCTCCTCCATCCTGGCCGAAAGCCGCAGCGCCCCGTCCAGCGCTTCTACCGCGACGTCCTCCAGCTTGACCCCGGGGAGTTCGGCCTCGACCAGGTACTCGTCGTTCGTCTCGCTGACGTCCAGGCTCGGGGACCACAGCTCGGCCATGCCGCCGCCGCGCCCGGCGCGGGTCATCTCGCTGCCGGGTGAGAAGCGGTCCAGGGCGGCGTCGAGTTCGCTCTGAATGCGGCGCATCATCTCCCAGGGGCCGGCCGAAGTGAAGCCGAGCACGTCGTCGAAGACGCGCGGGGACCAGAAGTCGATTTCGGACGGCCTTGTGGTCGCCCCGTTTACGGGCGCGGCGTGGGTCAATTCCTTGCTGCTTCGTGCCATTACCGTACCGCTCCTTTCGGGGCTCGCGCCCCGGATGTTGCCGGCATCGCGGCGTGAGGTTGATATCCCTGACCACGCACCAAGCCGGCGCGCGCTTGCTCAGCCGAACGGCTGAATGCGCAGATTGCCCCGCACGGCCCGGACGCCAGGCGCGTGGCCGGCCGCGCCGGCACAGGCCCACTTCTCGGCCCAGGCGTGCACCGCCGAGATCACATTGACCACGCCGCGCGCGCCGGCCAGGTCGCGAACCGCGCGCTCCGCGTCCTCCCGTTGATACCACTACGGGTACGGGACGGAGCCGTTCAGCGTGACGAAACCCTCGGCGACGGTGACCTGAGTCCGCTCGTGCGGGCGGGACACCGCAATTATGCGGTGTCCCGATCGGGCCGTCATCCTCGCATCGGCCGATTTGTCCCGGCCGGCCGCCCTTCCCAGCCGGGTGACCGTCTCAGGCCACGGCGACGGAATACGCCAATTCGAGGATGCGCTGCGGTGGTCCTCGGTAACACAACCTGCCACGACGGGACGACGCGGGCGAAGGTGTCGGCGGGGAATAAAGCGGGCAGTCGTTCCCCGGAGACCCTGCACCCGCCCGCGCACTCGCGGCGGTCGCCGACGCGCAGATTCGGGCGGGCGACACGGCCGGAGCCGGCGAGACGTTGCAACGGGCGCTCCTCGCGGTCCGATCGGGAAGCGGCACCGCCGGGTTGGAAGCCCGGGCCAGGGTCCGCACCCTGCTCGACATTGGGCGCGCGCTGGCCCGGGCGGGCGACCACGCCGGCGCGGTCGCCAGCATGGTCACGGGGCGCGGAGACGCGCTGAACGCGTCGGCTGACGGCCAGTTGCTTCGCGATGTCGCGGTCGCGCAGATGGACATCGGGGACCTCGCCGGCGCGGGCCGGACCGCCGCCGCGATTTCGGTCCGGCTCGTGCGTGGGTTCGTCTTCCTCGACCGGGCGGAGCGGTGCCGGGGACCAAGCGGGCGCAGACACGTCGGGGACAAGGGTCGAAGCTGTGGGCATCTGACGCACCTTACTTTGTGGTCAAGAGGGGTATACCAACACCTGTCAACGGCGTCAATAACCCTGACGCAAAAAGGGCTTCCTACCAGTAACTGATAAGAAGCCCTTGCGGATGGGTCGTATAGGACTCGAACCTATGACCCGCTGATTAAGAGTCA
>DATLHN010000309.1:0-1589 GCA_035539875.1 Armatimonadaceae bacterium | reverse complement strand
ACTCGGACATGTCAAGTCTTTTTTACATCTCCTTGTATCCTGCGCCCCGCGCCTCCATGTGGACGCGACGCCCCGTAGCCACGAACCTGCCCGATGAGCGAGCTGCCCCACGTTTTCGACGCCACCACCGAGACCTTCGAGGCCGATGTCCTGCGCAAGTCGCTGGACGTGCCGGTGCTGGTGGACTTCTGGGCCACCTGGTGCGGCCCGTGCAAGACGCTGGGACCGATCCTGGAAAAGCTCGCCGGCGAGTACAACGGCGCGTTCCTGCTGGCCAAGGTGGACGTGGACAAGGAGCAGCAGATCGCGGCGGCCTTCCAGATCCGTTCGGTGCCGACGGTCTTCCTGGTGAAGGGCGGACAGTTGGTCGACGGCTTCCCGGGCGCCCTGCCCGAGGGCCAGCTGCGCGAATTCCTCGCCTCGCACGGTGTCGTGCCCGCCGAAGGCGCGCTGCCCGAAGAGGAGCAGGCGCCGCTGGACCCGCAGGCCCAGGTCGCCGCCCTGCGCGACGCCATCGGCGCCGAGCCCGACAGGGACGAGCTGAAGCTGGACCTGGTGCTGGCCCTGCTCCGCACCGGTGAAGCGCCCGAGGCCGAGCGCCTGCTGGACGCGCTGCCGGCCAACCTCGCCACCGACGACCGCGCGGTGAAGGCGCGCGCGCGGTTGGGCTTCGCCGCGGCGCTGAAGGACGCGCCCGTCCCCGAGGCCCTGCGCGCCGCCCTCCAGGCCGACCCGGACGACCTGCGCGCGCGCCATCTGCTGGGCGTACACGCCCTCGTGGCGGGCGATTCGGAACAGGCATTGGAGCAGTTCCTGGACATGCTCAGGCGCGATCGCGCCTACGAGGACGGGCTCGCGCGGAAGAGCCTGATCGACGCGTTCCGGGTGGTCGAGGATGACGCGCTTGTCAGCCAGTACCGCCGGAAGATGTCCTCTCTGCTGTTCTGACTGGCGAAACCCTTCGTACCGTTCCCCTCGCACGTGCAGTACCCATGAAGCCCAATACCCTGCGGCACATCTTCAATGTCTGGCCGCCTTTCCTGTTCAGCGGCATCCATGTCACCGAGATGGCCGAGGACTGGAGTTTCGCCCGCGTCGAACTGCGCATGCGCCCGTGGAACCGCAACTATGTCGGCACCCATTTCGGGGGCAGCCTGTTCTCGATGACCGACCCGTTCTGGATGATCCTGGCCAAGGAACGCCTGGGCCGCGACTACTACGTCTGGGACAAGGCTGCGGAAATCGAGTTCGTGAAGCCCGGCAAGGGCACGCTCCACGCCGAGTTCCGCCTGGACGAGCGCGTGCTGCAGGAGATCCGCAGCGAGGCCGCGGACGGCCAGAAGCACCTGCGCTGGATGCCGGCGGATGTCTTCAATGCGCAGAACGAGATCGTCGCCCGCGTCCGCAAGCAGATCTATGTGCGGTTGAAGCCCGAGGCGCGTACGCCCGCCCGCTGAGCCCATTGAATCCCGGACGGCGCCACGCCGTTCCACCGGCGGTGCTACAGCCGGGGCCCCGCGGCGGCCTACAATAGCCGCATGCCCCCCGACCATCCGCCGCACCGTGCCTCGGTGCAGAAGCTCTTCATC
>DATLHN010000308.1:0-2850 GCA_035539875.1 Armatimonadaceae bacterium | reverse complement strand
TCCGGGTTGCTGTTCGAGCCGTCGCCGCAGAAGAGGTAGTGGTCCGCGGACACGCGGCGGCCGAACTCGCGGGTCATGTTGTGCTCCGAGCCGTGGTGCGGGAACTTGAGGACGTCCACGTGCAGCGGGTCGCCCGCCGCGGCGATCACGCCGGACTTTTCGAGCCCGTCGAGGATCATGTCCGGGTGCGAGTCGCCGGTCAGGAGCACGCGCTTTCCGTCTTCCTCGACGAGCAGGAGCAGCGAGGCGATGTTCGGAGTGGTCACCCCCTTGTACGGCGTCATCCCCGGGAGGTCCAGGCTCGGGGCGGGCAGACCGTCCAGCAGCCGCGCCTCGAACTCGCGCAGGCGGCGGGCGATCTGTTCGCGGACGACGCGGACCCCGTCCCGACCGTCGGCGGTTTCGAGCCAGTTGTTCCAGCCGCGGCGCAGGGCGTCCAGCTCCCGCTTCGTCGGGCCGACGACGGTCACGCGGAGGCTTCCGAACGTCTCGGGCGACTGGCCGTCGCGGACCATGAGCAGTTTGCCGTCGAAGTCGGGACTCCCGGCCAGTTTGTTCAGCGGGATGTCCAGAAGCTCCGCCCCGGCGTAGCGCGAGACGCGAAGCGCCTGCGGAATCGAGGCGGCGACGTTGGCCATGTCGCGCCCCGCCTCGACCAGCTCCGGGCTGCCGGTCGCCAGCAGGACCGGGGCCGACGCCGCCATCAGCTCCTCGATCTCGGCGACGAGGTTCTGCGCGACCTGGTCGCGGAACGCGTTGTGCCACAGGTTGCGGATTTCGGGCGGGCGCGGGACGTCAGGTTCGCGGACGCTGTTGTCGCCGTTGGCGCGGTGGAAGTCGTGGATCATCCACCGGACCGCGCTCTCCAGCAGGTGCTCCACGCCCTCGATGTGGTCCTGGTCGATGTGCGATACGTACACCAGGTCGAGCGCGGCCCCCGCCTCGCGCAGTTCGCTCAGGTACGGCGCGGCGTGCGCCCGCATCGACACGCTCCGGCCGCCGTCGCACAGGATGCGCCCTGCCGCCGCCGTGGCGTCCGTCCCGTCGCCGCCCTCCAGCAGGAGGCAGTCCCCCTCCCGCGACTGAAAGATGCGAATCCTCACCGTTGGTCTCTCCTCTCCCCTACGGTCGTCAGAGCGTCAGTTCGGAGCGGACGTGGAAGGTCGCCGCCTCGCGCAGCGCCTCCTCGGGCGCGATGCAGCCGAACCCGGCGTCGTCGCGCCAGTCGTAGGCGTGGGACGGCAGCGGGCGGGCGGTGCGCTGGAGGATGCCCAGGCACTGGGCCGCGGTCAAGTCGGGGCGCACCGCCAGCATCCGGGCGAGGACCCCGGCGACGTACGGCGACGCCATGCTGGTGCCGGTCATCGCGACCCACTCGCCGTCCCCCTCCTCCGGGAATCCGAAGGCCGCGACGATCTCCGTCCCCGGCGCGGCGATGTCCGGCTTGTTGCGGTCGTCGCGGGTCGGCCCCTGGCTGCTGGAGCGGTGGATGCGCTGCCTGGCTTCGTCGAGGTTCGCCACCGCCACCGCCCGCGGCGAACAGGCGAGCGAGTTCAGCGAGTGCGTGTCGACGTTGGTCGCCTGCGCGAAGAACGACGGGAACGAGTACGCCTGCGCGCCGCCGAACGGCCCGCGGTAGACCGGGTCGTCGCGCTCGATCCAGGCGTGGAAGCGGCCGTCGCGCACCTCCTCGCCGGTCAGACGCACCCGCCAGGTGCCCGCGGCGACCGGCGACAGGGACGCCGGGTCCCAGCGCGGCGAAAGGTAGATGGCGATGTAGTTCGCGCCGTTGGCGGCGTAGTAAAGCTCGTTGTGGACGGACAGGTAGGTTCCGTTGGGGAGGCTGTGGTTGAGCAGGAACTCGCGCGGGCGCACGGTGATCCACTCGGCCGCGCCCGGCGGCAGCACCGAGACGGTGAACCGGTCCTGCGGCCCGAGCCAGATCTCCATCTCGTTCTCGGAGAAGTCGGCCACGCCGTTTCCGACCACGACCCACTCCAGGACGCGCTCCAGGCCGCGCGCCGGAATCCGCCCGCTGGCGTGGATGCGGCCGAAGATCCACCCGGTGTCGTCGTCGGTCTCGCCGCTCTCCTGGCCCGCGTTGCCGCCGGCGATGCAGATCGTGCGGCCGGGGCTCGCGAGCGCGTGGTCTAGCCAGCGGCAGGTCGCGTTCGCGCCGTCGTGCGAGCCGCCGTTCGTCCCGAGGCTGACGTTGATCGAGATTGGGCACCCCTCCGCCTCGGCGACCCCGAGCAGGTACTCCACCGCCTCGGTGATGCGCGACGAGTCGCTGAACGCGCGCCGCCGCTCCTCGTCCGGGTCGCCCTCGCGCGGGAGGTAGACGCTGACGCCGACAATGTCGGCGGTCGGGCAGACGCCGCGGTTGCCCGCCGCGATGCTGGCGACGTGGGTCGCGTGCGAACCGCGCACCCGGTCGGCCTGCGGCTCGATCAGGTGCGGCGACCAGCCGCGCTCCCGCCCGGCCCGGAGCGCCGCGTTCATCCGCTCGCGCGTGAACTCCGACCCGAAGGCGAAGCCCGCAGGCGGCGGGCGGAAGGCGCCGCGCTGGTCCCAGATGCGCAGGAAGCGGGTGTTCCCGTCGGCGTCCAGGAAGTCCGGGTGGGCGAAGTCGAACCCGCCGACGTCGATCAGGCCCACGAGCACGCGGCTGTCGCCCGCCGGGGCGTCCGCGGCGAGCCGCAGGCGGGCGCGGGCGGGCGCGGCGACCCGGGCGGGCGGCCCCGAATCGGCCGTCGCGGGCGTCGGCGGGTGGAAGCGCAGACCCTCGGCGCGGTGGACGAAGGCGACGCCGTCGGTGCGCGCGATGTCGGCGAGCCGACTGACCGGCAC
>DATLHN010000307.1:0-9124 GCA_035539875.1 Armatimonadaceae bacterium | reverse complement strand
GCGTCTCGTCGATGGGAAGGTCGTGCGGCATGACGTTGAGGACGAGCCAGCCCTCGGCGGCGCGGTCCGTCACCCAGTTCTTGTTCAGTCCGTACACGCCCGCCCACTGGACGATGACGAGCGCGGGCAGCTTCGCCCCGGCGCGGGGCCGGGCGAGCTGGGCGCGCACCTTCGCCCCCCCGACGTTGTCCAGCGTCACCTTCGCGTACTCCACGCCCTCGCGCCCGCCGTCCCCGGACTCGACCAAGGGGTTCAGGGGGACCGCCGCCAGCTCGCGCAGGTTCTTCTCCCAGAAGGCGTCGAAGTCGGCGGGGCGAGGAATCGACGGGCGGGCCGTCTGCGGATCGACCGCCGCGCCTCCCAGGGCGCGTATCTCCTTGCCGTCCGCGCCGGTCGCCTTCACCTCGGCCAGGTACGCTAGGGGCTCGGTCTGCGTCGTCTCGATGCGGCCGGTCCCGCCCGCCGCGGCGCTCAGGTCGAGGGTGCCTTCGGCGATCGATACGCCTCCGCCCTTGCGAATCTGATAGCGCGCGGAGGTCACCTTATCGGCCCCCTCGCCGATGACCTTCACATCCCAGGCGATCTTCTCGCCCCGCGCGTAGACGCCGCTCGGCTTCGACGGCGTGACGGACAGCTGCTGCGCCCGAGCCGGGTGACTCAAAACCAGCAGGCCGAGAGCGGCGGCGAAAACCCAGGTCGCCGGGTTACCAATCTGTATCAATAGCGTGCCCCTCCTGTCTTTCCCGTACGTCGCGCGCCCGGGACCGTGCGCGCACGTGATAACCTGAGTGTTGACGTGCATCTTTCCGTTCTGCAAGAGGAGATCCGCGCCTGCCGCCGGTGCGTTGCGGCGGGGTTCATCCCCGAGGCCAGGCCGCTGACGCGCGGCGAGGCGGGCGCTCCGTACCTCGTCATCGGGCAGGCCCCGAGCCGCACCGACCACGAGAGCGGCGGCTTCTACGTCGGCCCGGCGGGCCGCAAGCTGCGCTCCTGGCTGGCGGAGGCGGGCTACCCCGAGGAGGAGTTCGGGCGGCGCGTCTATTTCGCCGCCGTCACCAAGTGCTTCCCCGGCAGGCTCCCGGGCTCCTCCAAGGACCGCCTGCCCTCGAAGGCGGAGCAGGCGCTCTGTCGCCCCTGGCTCGACGCCGAGATCGCTGTGCTGCGCCCCCGGGTGCTGATCCTGTTCGGCGGCCTCGCCATCAGCACCTTTCTTTCGCGACGACCGCTCACGGAACTGATCGGACAGTCGTTCGAAAGTGAGGGGCGCATCATCGTCCCGCTGCCGCACTCGTCCGGCGCGAGTACCTGGCTGAACAGCCCGGAGAACCGCGCCCTGCTCGCGGACGCCATCGCCCGGCTCCGGGAGGTGCGGGAGGAGGTCGAAGCGGCTGTGGCAAACGACACAGGGAGGCCGAAGTGAACAATCCTGCGCGGAATCCGTCCCCTATATCAGCATGCCAACGAGAACGGGACGGGGCCGGTGGTGATGAACCTTGCGCGGAGTCTGACCTTGACCCATAGCGACTCGACGCTGATCGCGCGATGCCAGAAGGCGGACATCGCGGCCTTCAACGAGATCGTCGCGCGGTACAAGGGCAAGATCTTCAACTACGTGTACCGGATGACGGGCAGCATGGAGGACGCGGAGGACCTGACGCAGGAGGTGTTCGTGCGCATGTACACGAACATCGGGTCGTTCCGCGCCGAGGCGAGCCTGTCGACGTGGCTGTTCCGGATCGCCGGCAACCTGTGCGTGGACGCCTTCCGCCGGGGCAAGAAGGAGCGCGGGGTCGTGACTTCGCTGGACGCCCCGACACGCGGTGACGACCCGGACGAGGCCCACGGCACGCGCGACGTCCCGGACTGGTCGCACGAGCCGACCGCCCTGCTCTCGCGCAAGGAACTGGGCGCGGAGATACAGGGCGCGCTGCAGAAGCTCCCGCCCAAGCTGCGCTCCGCCGTGGTCCTTCACGACATCGAGGGGCTGGCGTACGACGAGATCGCGGTCGCGGAGGGCATCCCGCTCGGTACGGTGAAGTCGCGCATCTTCAACGCGCGCGTCGCGCTGCGGGAACACCTGCGTCCCTATCTGGAGTCGTAAGAGCGCGCACGTTGCGGCACAGGGTTGGAGAAGAGACGTCGGGGATATAATCATGGCGACGATGTTAGATTGCAGAAGGGTTCAGCCGCTGCTGTCCGAGTACGTGGACGGCGCGCTTTCCGAAGAAACGGCCTGGGACGTGAAGATGCACGTCGCCTCCTGCGCGGTCTGCCAGCGCGTCGCCGACGACTTCGCCGGCACGGCGGAGCTTCTGGGCGGCCTGGCCCACGTCGAGCCTTCCGCGAACTTCGAGTCGGTGCTGGCGGCGCGGCTCGCCGACCTGTCGGTAAAGCCGCACCGCCCGTCGCTGCGCGAGCAGGTGTCCGAGTGGTGGTACGCACGGGGCAGCGTCGGCCGCCCGGCCCTCGCTTCGGCTGCCGCGTTCGCCTTCGTCGTGCCCCTCATTATGGTGACGCTCACCCTGCGCCAGGGCGCCGTAGACGCGGTGAACGGGACTGCCGTGGTCAAGCAGTCGAACGCCGCTGCCTCCCCGGCGAGCGACGCGGAGGCACTGGAGCGGCTCTACGACGACCACGCGGCGTACTCGTCCTCCCTCCTTCTCGGGGACTCGTCCGCGGTGCTAACCCCCGCGGACTCGCGGCTGTAGCCGGCGGGCGTCCGGCTTCCTACGATGCGTAACTTTTCGCCGACGAACAAACAGCGGACGGGAGGGGCGGCGACGACCGTTGCCGCCCTTTTCGCTGTCGGCTCCCTGGTGGGCGCGGGCGTGGTACTGGCGCTCCAGGCGGCCGTCACCCCCACGCACGCCTGGGCGCAGCAGCAGGCGAAGGAAGAAAAGGACGCTTCCAAAGAGGACAGGGCCGTGCGTCTGCTGCGGCGGATGGTGCTGGCGGAGATGCGAAAGGCGTTCGTCGCCCGCGAGGCGACGCTGAACGCCGACGGTCGCGGCACCGAACAGTGGGTCAAGCGCGACCCGCGGCGCGGCATCCGGCGCGAGTCCATCCGCCCCCCGGGCATGATCTGGATCGACAACTACCGCCGCTCCTACCGCATCAACACCCGCGAGAACCGGGTCGTCGAGAGCGACTCCCTCCTGCCCCGCCCGGACGGCGCGCGGGTACAGGAGTTCCTCCACCGCTTTACCGGGCAGTTGATAACGCCGGAGGTGGTGGGCGAAGACCGCGTCGCCGGGCGGAGCGCGCACATCGTCGCGGTCACCGGCCCCGCCACTGTCCGCCGCTTCTGGATAGATAAGAAGACCGGGCTGCGCCTGAAGACCGAGGAGTACAACCGCTCGGGGAAACTCCTGTCCAGCTCTTCCTACAGCAGCGTGGACCTCAGCCCGAAGTTTACGGAAGAGGACTTCCGGCCCCCGCCGGACATGCGCGTGGTCAAGGACAACCGCCGCCGCTTCGACTCCCTCCAGGCCGCCGAAAAGGCGGGCGTGAAGGTGGCCCGACCGCGCTGGGTGCCCGCCGGGTACGGCCTGCGCAACGTCGAGGCGCTGCGCGACGGCCGGTCGGTCACGCTCCGCTACACGAACGGAATCGACGTCCTTTCCCTGACCCAGTTCGCTCCGGACAAGGCCCCTCCGCACCTGCGCAAGCGCGTCGAGAAGGAGGGAAGTAGTTTCCTGCCCTTCCCGCGCGGCCAGCGCGGCTACGTCTGGCGCGACGGCGAACGGACTTTCCTGCTGATCTCCAGCCTCTCGGACGATCAGGTACGTCGCGTCGCCGAATCGCTGCCCTGACCGACGATTCCCTACACCGTCCGAACGCGCTTCGAGAGCGCCTTGCGCGAGTCGGTCACGGCCTCGCCCTCCCGGACCATCGCCCTCGCCAGCAGCGAGCGAAACGCCGTCCGGTCCGCGGCGTGGACCACCGCGCGCTCGTGCGCCTCGGCCAGCGCCACCGGATAGCCCCCGCCCTTACGCGCCTGGTCCAGGCATACGGCGTGCACCAGCGCGAGCGACGCCGGGTCTTCGGCCACCCACATTGGCACTTCCACCCGCGCCACCTCCGCGCCGACGTGCAGGTAGAAGAACGCGGCCCAGTGGTCCTCGCCGTACATCCGGAGCACCCGCGAGAAACCCGTACGCTGGCCGCGCGACGAGAAGACGGGCGAGCGCTCCCCCGGCCGGAGCAGCCCCTCGAACAGCGCGGCGTCCGTCGCGCGGCGGATCGGCGCGCAGGGCAGCGCGTCGGCGGGGTGCGGGCAGCGCGCGCAGTCCACCGCCTCTTCGGGACAGAGGGCGGCCACGCGCAGCGCGTTCACCGCGTCGCGCGATCCGGAGCCGCTGACGTAGCCGACGAGCGGCACCCGGTGAACGCGCGCCGCCTCGAGCGTTTCGAGCAGGGCGGACAGCGCCTCCTGCTTCGCCGGGTCGTCCCCCGTCTCGTCCTCCAGCGCCCAGGCGATGAGCGAGCCGTCCGTCAGGGCGACCGCCGCCGCCGCCGGGCGCGCGCCGGGCTGCGCCTCGTCGTCGCCGCTCGCCTCCGCGATCAGTTCCGCCAGCGCGGCCATTTCGCGGCCGAACCGCCGCAGGCCGAGGGTGCGCGCCGCCGCCGAGGGCGCGTCCGGCTCTTCGTCGGTGTCGTCCTCCAGGAACAGGACTTCGGCGCGCGCATCCAGGCGCGCGCGGCGCGCCCCGGGGCCGTACGGAAGCACCACCCGGCCCACGTTCAGCAGGCAGCAGCCGCTCAGCACGGCGTCGTGCCGGTCGGGCGCGACCTGCGAGCCGTCCGCCGCGACTACGGTGTGACGCTCGGGCAGCGCCCCCCCGGGGAGCGGAACGGCGCGCGCGAACGCGGCGGCGTCCACCGGGTAGGCGGCCAGCCAGGACGTCCGGGCGGCGCGAAACCGCTCCGCGCTTTCTGACACGGCGTGGTCAGCGAAGCCGCGCGCCGTTTCGACGGCGAGCGAGGTCTGCGCGCGGTCCTCGGCGCGGCGCTGTCGCGAGCGGCGCGCCACCTCGGGGATCTGTGCGGCGACGGGAAATAGATCGAGCACGGCGGTCGGCGTCCTCCTCACTCCGGCGTGGCGGGCGGGGCGAAAACGCCGCCCGGCAACACCGGTAGTATAGCGCGCCCGCGACGCCCCGCGGGGAACGCCCGGCGGGTGGCGGGCGTATCTCAGGTGACGTCCGTCCCCACTGAGCGTAAGCCCGGCATCTCCGGCGCTTGCGCCGTCCGGAGAACGCCCCGCGGCCCGGGTGGCGAGTTGACACGCCCCGGCCGACGTGGTATATCAATCGGGTAACAGGGGCGACTGAGAGCGCACCCTGTTTTTTTAGCGACCGTCCGCCGGTCGGAGCCGTCTTTTAGGGACGGTTTCTGGTCCCCGGCCGGACAAAAGGCACGAAGAAGGCACCATGGCAGCAGCATCCAACGACACCACCGCAGCAGTGAAGCCTGGCGGCGGACGCCCCTCCGGCGGCGGCTTCGTCCAGTACCTGCGCGAGGTTCGCGCCGAGTTGAAGAAGGCGGAATGGCCGACGCGCGAGCAGCTCATCAAGCTGACCCAGGTCGTTCTCACGCTCATCTTCCTCGTGGCCGTCTATTGCGGACTCCTGGACTCCCTTCTCGGCCTGGTGACCAACCGACTGTTCGGCCGCCAGTAGCGGGCCGCGGGCCGGTCCCGGCACTCACTCATCAGCGGTTCAGGGTTCAGGCAGCAGCAGCCGCGCTGATCGCGCGGCCTGAGGACGGCGAGACGTAACATGCAGAGACACTGGTACGCGGTTCACACCTACTCCGGGCACGAAAAGAAGGTCAAGACCACCATCGAGCGTCGCGCCGACTCGATGAACCTTAAGGAAAAGATCTTCCGCATTCTCGTGCCGGAGGACTCCGAGACCCGCAACCGCGGCGGCAAGAAGACCGAAGTCAAGCGCAAGATCTTCCCCGGCTACGTCCTGATCGACATGGTGCTGGACGACAGCACCTGGTACCTCGTCAAGAGCACCACGGGGGTAACGGGCTTCGTATCCTCGGGCAACAAGCCGGTCCCGCTGCCGGACAAAGAGGTGCGCGCGATCCTGGAGGCCATCGACCCGGCCAACGCCGCCGCGCGTCCGAAGCGCATCTGGGAGAAGGGTCAGGTCGTCCGCGTCACGAGTGGCCCGTTCGCCGACTTCACCGGCAAGATCGAAGAGGTCAACGACCAGCGCGACAAGCTCAAGGTCCTGATCTCGATCTTCGGGCGCGACACGCCGGTCGAGCTGGACTTCAACCAGGTCGAGAAGATTTAGACGGTTTGGGGGCGGTTCGACGCCCCCAATGTAGGAGACGGGCGCACTCTATCCAAACGCCCGTCGCTAACACTACCGAAGCGGCCCGCGATCCCACGGGCCGCCGGAGAAAGACAGCAGAACCATGGCAAAGAAAGTCGTCGGCGTCGTCAAGCTCGCCATCTCGGCGGGTAAGGCGACTCCCGCGCCGCCCGTCGGCCCCGCCCTCGGCGGGTACGGCATCAACATGATGGAGTTCATCAAGGGGTACAACGAGCGGACCAAGGACATGATCGGTTCCATCGTCCCGGTCGTTATCACCATCTACGATGACCGCTCCTTTACGTTCGTCACCAAGACCCCGCCCGCGTCCGACCTCATCAAGAAGGCGCTCGGCATTCCGTCCGGCTCCGGCATCCCGAACCGCACCAAGGTCGGCACCCTGTCGCGCGAGCAGCTCAAGCAGATCGCCGAGACGAAGCTGCCGGACCTGAACGCCAACGATGTCGAAGGCGCGATGAACATCATCGCGGGTACGGCCCGCTCGATGGGCGTCAACGTCGCCGACTGAATCTTTTGTGGGAGGGGCGAACCCCGCTAGCACCACGAGGATAGAACCATGACGAAGCAGGAGCGACGGGCTAAGGGCCTGTACAAGAAGTCGAAGCGGTTCCTGGCCGAAGAGGCCAAGGTCAAGTCCACCCAGGAGTACGACCCGACCGCGGCGCTGGAACTGGTGAAGTCTACCGCCTCCACCAAGTTCGACCCGACTGTCGATATCGCGGTGAACCTGGGCGTCGACCCGCGGCAGGGCGACCAGGTCGTGCGCGGCACGACCGACCTGCCCCACGGCACCGGCAAGACCCAGAAGGTCGCCGTCTTCGCCCGGGGCGCGGCCGCCGAGGCCGCCGAGGCCGCGGGCGCGGACACGGTCGGCGCGGAGGACCTGATCACCAAGATCCAGAACGGCTGGCGCGACTTCGACGTACTGGTGGCGACGCCGGACATGATGAAGGACGTCGGCAAGCTGGGCCGCACCCTCGGCCCGCGCATGCCCAACCCCAAGTCCGGCACGGTCACCACCGACGTCACCACGGTCGTCAACGCGATCAAGAAGGCGACCCGCGTCCAGTACCGCGTCGAGAAGGGCGGTATCGTCCACGCGCCCATCGGCAAGGCATCCTTCACCACGGAGCAGCTCCAGGAGAACATGAACGTCCTCCTGAACACGCTCATCAAGGCGAAGCCGACGTCCGCGAAGGGCCGCTACATCCAGCGCATCACCCTCTCCACGACGATGGGACCGGGCGTCAAGGTCGAGCTCCAGAACGCGACCAAGACCGCCGAGCGCCTGTAGTACGCGGGCAGAACGGACGCGCGGGCCGGGGCATCCTCTGATGCCCCGGCCTGCGCTCGTTTTTCCGGGCTGTATAATACGGACGGAGACAGAGAGCACATGCCGGTAGCCGCGCTGACAACACTGGGCTGCAAAGTCAATCAGTACGAGACGGAGCGTATCGCGGAGGATTTCGCGGCGGCGGGGTTCGCGCTGACCGACTTCGACGCGCCCGCCGACGTCTACGTGATCAACTCCTGCTCCGTGACCGCGGTCGCCGACAAGAAGAGTCGCTACCTGGCCCGCAAGGCGTCGCGCACCAACCCCGACGCCGTCGTGGTCATGACCGGGTGCCACTCGCAGACCGTGATCGACCGCGGCGAGTGGGTCGAGGGGGCGACGTTGCTCGTGCCGAACCACGAGAAGGAGCAGGTCTTCGCGCACGTGGCGCGCCACCGCCCCGACGTGCTCGCCTACTCGTCCTCCCCCGCCACCGCCCTCTCCGCCCCGGTAGCGCCGCCGCAGCGCGCCTTCCACCGCACCCGGCAGACACTCAAGGTGCAGGACGGCTGCGAGCACTTCTGCGGGTTCTGCCAGATACCCTACACGCGCAAGGTGCTCGTCTCGCGCCCATGGGGCGACGTCGTCGCGGAGGCACGCCGCATGGCGGCGGAGGGCACGCGGGAGCTGGTCGTGACCGGCGTCTGCGTCGGTGCTTACGGCCCCGCGACCGGTTCCGGCGGCCCCGATCTCGCCGAACTGCTCCTGCGCGTCGCCGACATCCCCGGCATCGCGCGCGTGCGCCTCTCCTCCATCCAGCCGGTCGAAGTGACGGACGCGCTGATCGGGGCGTTCGCCAGCCACCCGAACCTGTGCCCGCACCTGCACCTCTCCTGTCAGAGCGGCGACGACGCCATCCTGAAGGCGATGAACCGCCCCTACTCCGCCGACTTCTACAAGGACCTGGTGCGCCGCCTCCGGGAGCGCGTGGCCGACGTGGCGATCACCACCGACCTGATCGTCGGCTACCCCGGCGAGACCCGGGCGATGCACGAGAACACGCTCGCGTTCGCCCGCGACGTGGCTTTCCAGCGCACGCACGTATTCTCGTACTCGCCGCGGCCGGGGACTCACGCCGCGACGTTGCGGGACGACGTTGCGCTGGAGGAGAAGCGCGAGCGCCACCGCGAGCTTCAGGCCGTCGTCCACGCGACGAACGCCGCCTTCACCGCGCGCTACGTCGGCGAGACGCTGCCCGTCCTGCTCGAAGGGCGCGAAGGCGCGGGCGGTCTGGCCAGCGGGCACACGCCCCACTACATCCGGGTCTCGGTCGCCGCGCCGCGCGAACTGACCGGAAGCATCGTCCCCGTGCGCCTCGACGCGGTCACCGACGACGGGGCGCGGGGAACGCTCACCCTGTCCGACGCGGAGGTCGCGCGGCGGGTCGCCGCGGCCACGCCGCGCGCGGCGGCGGCCGGGCCGACCGACTTCCTTCCGC
>DATLHN010000306.1:0-3450 GCA_035539875.1 Armatimonadaceae bacterium | reverse complement strand
GGTCGGCAAGCTGGAGGCGCGCGCCGAGAAGGCCAAGCGCAGCATGGTCTTCTTCAAGTGGTACGGCGCGAACGTCGAGACCTTCGCGGACATCCCGGCGTTCCACGAGAAGTACCGGTACATCAAGACGATCGGGGTGTCGTGCTTCAACAAGCGCCAGTCCACGTCCAAGCACTTCGGCCCGCTGCGCGCCACCCTGCGCGTCCTCTACAACGTCAACGACATCCGCGACGACACGGCCTACATCGACGTCGGCGACGTGCGCAACGTCTGGCGCGACAGCAAGCTGTTCATCTTCGACGACACCCTGATGCACCGCTCGGTGAACGAGACCGACCAGGCGCGCTACTGCCTGTTCGTGGACATCCTGCGTCCGTCGCTGCTGACCGGTCCGATGTCGGCCGCCGTGAGCGCCACCCGCGTCCTGCTGCGCGGCGTGAACTACCTGTTCTACAAGAACTGGGAGGTTATCCAGAAGTAACGGAAGCCGCCCCGGCGGGGGCGGCTTCCCGAAGGGCCGCGGCGCGGCGCTACGGGCGCGCGGCCGGTTCGAACAGCTCGACCGGGTTGCCGTCGGGGTCCTCCACCTGGACCTGACGGCCGCCGGGACCCGTCTCCATCTCGTTGCGGAAGCGGACCCCCGCCGCCTTCAGCGCCGCGATGCGGGCGGGCAGGTCGGTCACCTCCAGCACGATCCGGTTCGAGCCGCCCGGCTCCTGCTTCTTTCCGCCGGGCAGCGGGCGCGATCCGGAACTGCCGGGACCGCTGAGCCAGAGCTTCAGGGTACCCTTCGAGACCGCGGCGAACGCCGTTCCCTGGCTCTGGTCCACGGCGAAGCCGAGCCGCTCGGCGTAGAACTCGACCGCGCGCCGGACGTCTTTGACCTGGTAGCGGACCCCGGCGGCGCGGAACGGGGACTCCTGCTTCGCCGGGGAAGCCGCCGGTTTGCCGCCCGTCTCCTGCAATCCCGAGGCCGCCGGAGCGACGGCTCCGACTGCGGCGAGCGCCAAGCCCGCCCATGCGAAACGCTTCTGCATCGTCATCGTGTTTGTTCTCCTTGCCTGACTAAACGCGGTCCGTTCCCAGGACCTTCTCGACGGTGTCCCGCTCGTGCCGGCCGAACATCGTGCGCGGCATCGCGTCCGGCGCGAACCACGCCGCGGTCCCGGTTTCGCCACCGCTGCTGCTGCCCGTCGCGTGGTAGTCGAACAGGACGTGCCACCCGCGACGCCCGCGGAAGGACTCGACCCCGGTCATCCGGAGGCCGTCCCACGCGAGGCCCGGCACCGCGTCCAGAAGCTCGCGCGCACGCGCGTCCGGGTGCTGGAACGGCGTGAGGTCGCCGCTCGGCAGCCACCAGCGCTCGTCCTCCGGGTCGGGCCGCACGAGCAGCACCTTCCCCGCCGCCGGGTCCGAGACCACGATCCGGGCGATCAGTTGTATGTCCGGCCGTATCATCTCCATTTCACGTACCTCCCCTCCTCCGCTCGCGCTCTTTCTCCAAAAGCGCCTCCGCCCACTCCAGCTCGGCATGGGTCAGGACCCGGCGGCGCTCGACCATCTCGGGCGCGGGCGCGGACGTCGCCAGCAGGCTCAGCTCGGCCAGCCGTTCCCGCAGCGCGGCGGCGCGCTCCTCCAGCAGCGCCGCCGTCTCCTCCTCTTCCAGGTCCTGGCGCGCCGCAAGCGCCAAGTCGATATCGTCTACCGGACGCGCGGGCTCGCGCCACGCCCGGCGCAGAAGCTCCTCGTAGTGGCGACGCCCCTCCCGGGTGATCCGGAAGCGGGTGCGCTCGGGCCGCTTCCCCTCGCGCTCCACGACCTCGGTCTCGACGAACCCGGCGCGCTCCAGGGTGCGCAGGACGGCGTAGATGGAGCCGGTCTCGACCGGGAACCAGAACCGCAGCGACCCCTCGTCCAGAATGCGCTTGATCCGGTAGCCGTGCAGCGGCTGCTCGGAGAGCAGCCAGAGTATTACCAATCGCGTCATTTCACAGTATATTCAATGTTGAATAGTTTTGTCAAGGGTATATCAGTCGGTGTCCGGCAAAGTCGGAACCAACGCGGGGACCGGCGGTACCACAGGATAGGGGGAACCATCAATCGCCATGAGCGGCAGTGACGTGATCCGGACGGACGACGACCTCAAGCACTGGCTGGAGGTCGAAGAGTGGTACATGAGCAGCCACACGCGCGAGTGGCTGCAGCGCACGGACCCGCGCGAGGCGTCGGACGCCCTCGCCCGCGTCGCCGAGGGCGCGGACCGCGAGCCGAACACCGCCTGGTCGGCGATCGCCACCAACATCGCCATGAGCGGCTTCGCGCCGGGGGGCGCGATCGCCGGGCCGGGACCGGGGACGCGCAAGGCGGGGGTCCGCGCCGCCCTGATGCTGGAGAAGGCGGGCGACCCGCGCGCCGTCGCGCCGCTGGCCCGCGCGTTCGCCGCGCCGGGGAGTCGTCAGACGCAGTACCAGGGTCTGATCGAGGAGGCGCTCTCCCGCGCCCTCGCGCGGGCCGAAGCGATCTCCGCGGACGACGTCGCCGACGTGCTCGACCTGGCGCGGCGGGCGTGGTCCTCGCGGCCGGGCCGCGACCTCGCCCCCCTACACGCCGACATCGTCGCGTCGGCCCTGCCCCTGCTCGCGCCGCACCCCTCCGCCGCGCCGCTGCTGCGCGCCATCGCCGCCGACGACGCGCGCGGCGCGGCGGCGCGCGGCGCGAACCGCAAGCGGGTCCGCGAAGTCGCCGCGCGGGAGTCGTCTACCACAATCCGGTAATTCGCCGTACCCGGTGCCGGTTTCGCGCCTGCTCGCTACGCGGTAAATACGGACTGTACCGCGGCGGGACGCTTCCACACACCGTCCCGCCGTACTGCTAACCTCGCCCCGGCTGCGTCGCCGGGGCTTTTTTTCCGCCCGCCCCGTGCTGTATGCTACCGTCATGCGGAACGCGGAAGAGGTCCGGGCGAAAATTCGGGCGGCGTTCGGGGAACGCCCGCTTCCCGACCCGGCGACGCTGGTGCGCGACGTGGAGCGGGCGATGGACCGGCCCGGGGCGGACGCGATCCGGGCCGACCTCGCGGGGCGTGCCTGGCCCGACCTGACGCCGGAGTTCCTGGCAGCGCGGTGGTCCGCCTTCTGCTCCCTCAGCCCGGAGGGCTACCGCTACTACCTCCCGTCGCTGCTCGCCGCCGCGCTGGACGCCCTTCCGGAAACCGGCGGCCTGACGCACGCCGTCGTGTACGGCCTGCGGCCGTCGTTCTGGGCGCTCAACTACGCGGGCGACGACCGTTACCTCCGCGAGCGTCAGTCCGTGTTCACGCCCGCGCAGTACGACGCGGTCGTCGCGTTCCTGGGCTTCTTTTTCGAGCACGTCCCCGCGCTGCGCCGCCTCGCCGCCCAGGGATTGCGCTGGGGCTGGAACGCCCGGGAGTCGGGTTCTGTTGCCGCCGTG
>DATLHN010000305.1:0-3026 GCA_035539875.1 Armatimonadaceae bacterium | reverse complement strand
TCCCCTTCCTCGTCGTGCCCGTCGTCTTCGGCTACTGGACCCGCCGCCTGATATCCACGGGCGCGCAGGGCGCGGCGGCCGAGGAGCAGGCGAAGGACTACTGGCGCAAGAACGTCGCCACGTACCAGGACGCGCCGGTCCCGGGGATTCAGAACGTCGACATGGCGCTCGATCTGTGGCCCGAGAAGCGCGCCTACTCGGGCAAGGGCACGATGACCCTCGTCAACCACCGCGACGAGCCGATCTCGCGCATCCCGATGACGCCCGGCTTCCACTGGGAGAACGTCCGCTGGACGGTGAGCGGCGAGGAGGCGACCCCGGAGGAGCGGTCCGGCCTGGACGTCCTCTACCTCGACAGCCCGCTCGAACCGGGCGAGACGGTTGATATCGGCTTCTCCTACGACGCCCCCGACCCCGGCGCTACCCGCAACGGCGGCGTCGGCATGGAGTTCCTCTTGCCGTCCGCCGTCGTCCTGACGAGTTTCACCGAGTCGTTCGTCCCCTACGTGGGCTTCCTCGAAGGCGTCGGCGTGGACGAGGACAACCGGTCCGACCCGCCGGACCGCGAAGCGGACTACCACACCCGCCGGCTCGGCGCGCTCTTCGGCTCGCGGACGCCGATGGGGGTGCGGCTGAAGGTCACCGGGCCGCGCGACTGGACCCTGAACGGCGTCGGCGTCCGGGTCTCGGACACGGTCAAGGGCGACCGACGTACCGTGATCTGGGAGGCGAGGCGCGACCCGCGCGCCGCGCCGGTCCGCGCCTTCAACGTCGTCGGCGGGCCGAACCTCACGGTGAAGAAGGGGAAACACGGGACCGCCGTCTACTACCACCCCGCCCATGGACATAACGCCGCCGAGATGGCGGGCGCGCTCGACGACGCTCGCAGGCACTACTCCCGCTGGTTCGGTCCGTACCCCTGGCCGGAACTGAAATTGACCGAGTTCCCGGCGATGGCCGGATACGCGCAGGGCTTCCCGACGAACATCACGTTCTCGGAGAGCATGGGCTTCCTGAACGCCGAGAACCCGCGGGGCGGCACGGCCTACATCGTGACGGCGCACGAGGCGGCGCACCAGTGGTGGGGCAACCTGCTCATGCCCGGTGACGGCCCGGGCGGCAACGTCCTTTCCGAGGGGCTGGCGCACTTCGCCACCATGCTCCTGCTCGACACGGTCAAGGGGGACGCCGCCCGCCGCTCCTTCCTCCGCTACAATGAGAAGGAGTACCTGGAGAACCGCAGTGAGGACAGCGAGATCGCCCTGTCGCGCCTGACTGGGCGTAAGGAGGGCGACACCACGGTCACCTACGAGCGCGGCGGCTGGGTCTTCGCCATGCTCTCCGAAAACGTGATGGGGAGGCAAAACATGCTGGCGGGCCTGCGGGAGTTCGCGCGGAAGTACGGCGGCGCGACCGACGACTACCCCCTCCTGCCCGACCTGATGGCGACGCTGCGCCCGCACGCGCCGGATAAGGCGGTGTTCGACGCCTTCGTCGAGGAGTGGGTCGACGGCACCGCCCTCCCCTCCTTCCGCGTCGCCGACGCCCGGCGCGCGTCCCGCAAGGTCAAAGCCGCGGGCAGGAAGGGCAAGGAGAAGACCCTGACCACCGTCACCTTCCGCGTGACGAACGTCGGGACCGGCGGAAAAATGCCCGTATCGGTCGCGCTGAAGGACGAGAGCGGCGTGATCCTGGCCTCGGCGCGGGTGACCGTGCCGGCGGGCGAGAAGGGGGTCGCATGCACGCTGCGCAGCGAGCAGGAACCGGCCTGGATCGAGGTAGACCCGGGGGTGCGGGTCCTCCAGGCGGGCCGGGACCGGGCGAACCACCGGTTCCCGGAGTAGGGATATGTACGTTCGGAGTGATATAATGCCGGGCAAGATGCCCCGCCCGCGCGCCGCTCTCCTCGCCGCCGCCACGCTCCTTTTTCTCGCCGCCCTGCCCGCCAACGCCGCCGCGCCCGAGTCCGCCCCGGTCTCGGCGGCGGACGCCGGGGCGCTCGCCCGCGCGGCGCGCGACGCCGCCGTCGAGACCCTCCCGGGCGGGTTCGCCGTCCTGATCCCCGAGCGGTTCGCCGCGCCGCAGCCGGTGCGCGAGAAGCGCTACGGCTTCACGTTCGCGCGCGCCATCGCGGTGTACGCCCCGGTCGGCGGCGGCACTGGCGGGCGGCGGCTGGCCCTGCGCGCGACGGTGCACCACGACCCGGACCAGCGCGACCTTTCCGTGCGCACCGCGCGCCTGATCGCGCGCCTCCTGCGCCTGCACGCCGAACGGTTCGGCCGGGACGCCGTCTTCCCTCGGGGCGAGCCCGTCTCCCGCCTGTACGTCTGCCCGACGACCCCGCCCGGCGGCGCGGGCGCGGAGGGCATCCTGTTCGGCGGCGAGACGCGCGGCCACGAAGTCTACCTCTACGGGGCGGGCACCGAGCGCACCCCGCTGGAGTGGACCCGCACCGTCATCCACGAGTGGGGCCACGCCACCCTGCCCGCCGCGCGCGGCTACAGCGAGCCGGAGTCGGACGCGTCCGGCTACCTCGGCGAGCGGCTGTACTTCAAGTGGCTGTTCGAAGAGGCGACGTCGCGCGTCGCGAAGTCGGCGTCGGCGGGGCCGCGCCCCGACGACGGAACCGGTCTGCCCGACCTGGAGTTGTACCACCGGCGGCAGGTCGCGCCGCTGATCGCCCGCTTCGACCGGCTCGGCCCGAGCGCGCCCGGCTGGGGCGGCGTCACCGCGTCGGCGATGGACCTCTACATCGGCGCGGCGCTCGCCTTCGACGACACGTACGGCTCCGCGCTCCTCGGCGACGCGCTGTTCGGCATCGAGGACGTCCGCCCGCGCGACCTGCTGCGCGCCATGGAGGAGGCGCTGGCGCGCCGCCCCGGCCCGGTCCCGGTACGCCTGCCCGCGTGGGTCCCGCTCTCCCCGGGGCGCTACCGCGTGGCCGCGCAGAACGGCGGCACCGGCAGGGTCCAGATCCCGAACGTCGCGACGCTCTCCCTGGACCGGAACGGGACCGGCGTGCGCGT
>DATLHN010000304.1:0-9130 GCA_035539875.1 Armatimonadaceae bacterium | reverse complement strand
CGTCGACGTCACCACGCGGCGCGACGGCGCGCTCTCCGCCGTGGTCCGCCGCTCGGACGAAGGGGCCGAGGCCGTCACGCTCTCCGCCGGGATCGCGCCCGACCGCGCCTCGGGCATGGTCGGGATGCTCGTCACCGTCGGGCACTGCCAGTTCGGCGCGTTTCGCGTGGAGCCCGTGTGAGCGCTGTCGGCGGGGCGGCGGTCCTCGTCTGCGCCGCGACCGCGTTCGAACTCGACGCCTGCCCGGACGAGTTCGCGCCGGGAGCGCGCCGGGTGGTGACCGGCGTCGGTATCCCGCGCGTTTTCGAGGTGCTGGCGGCCGCCCTGGGAAGCGGGGAACTCCCCTCGCTCCTCCTCTGTGTCGGCATCGCGGGGGCGTACCCGGACTCGGGGCTCGCGATCGGCGACGTCGTCCTCGGCGACGGCGACGTGTACGGCGACGTCGGCTTCGAACTGCCGGGCCCGCCGGGGTTCCGGCACATCGCGGAGTCGGACTTCGGCGCGGAGTACGCGGACCCGCTGCCGACGGTGATCCCGGAGTGGCTGCCGCGGCTCGCGCCCGCCGGGGCGGCGTACGCCGTGCGCGCCGCCGGGTCGCGCGGCTGCACGGTGAACGCGTGCGCGGGGACCGAGGCGACCGGGCGATGGCGCGAGCGAAATCTGGGTGTCGCCTTCGAGACGATGGAGGGCGCGGCGGTCGCGCAGGTCGGACGGCGGCTGGGCGTGCCGGTGGCGCAGGTGCGGGCGATCAGCAACGTCGCCGCGCGCCGCGACATGCGGCCTGAGAACATCCGGCTCGCGCTGGCGAATCTGCGGCACTATCTGGCCGCCTGCGGACGTATCCACTAAAGGCATGACACCAGCAGAAACCGGAGCGGACGCGGCGGCGCGGACGCGGCTCACCCTCGGCATCTCGCCCTGCCCGAACGACGTTTACATCTTCGCCGGGGTAATACTGGGAAGGATAGACACGGGCGGCCTCGGCTTCGACGTAGACTACCAGGACGTCGAGACGCTGAACGGCGCGGCGCGCGAGCGCGCGGCCTACGACGTGGTCAAGATCAGCTACGCCAACGCGGTCCACGTCGAGCGGGAGTACGAGCTGCTGGACTGCGGCGGCGCGCTCGGCCGGGGCGTCGGGCCGCTCCTGCTCGTCAACGGCGCGGACGGCGGCGACTTCGACCCGGCGCGCGAGGAGGTCCTCGTGCCGGGCGAGTACACGACGGCGAACTTCCTGCTCGACTTCTACCTGGGCCGCCCCGTGCGGAAGCGGTTCGTCCCCTTCGACGTTTTATACGCGGAGTTGTGCAACCGACCGGGCGCGCAGGGGGTCGTTATTCACGAGAAGCGGTTTACGTACGCCGCCGACGGCCTGACGCTGGTGCGCGACCTCGGGGAACACTGGGAGGGGCGCACCGGCTTCGCGATCCCGCTCGGCTGTATCGCCGTCCGGCGCGGAATCGCCGACGTACCGGCGGAGCGAATCGCGCGGGTCGTGCGGGCCAGCCTAGCGTGGGCGGACGCGAACCCGGGGGAGACGTTCGATCTGTGCCGCCGTTACGCGCAGGACCTGACGGACGGCGTCATCCAGTCGCACATCGGCCTGTACGTGAACGAATACTCGCGGGACCTCGGCCCGGAGGGAGCGGCGGCGGTGGCGCACTTCCTCGGCGAGCAGCGCCGCTTACGGGCCGCAGGGCGGAGCGGCATCAGTCAAGGCGGGAGCATCCAATGAGTCTGTGGAACCGGCTGAAATCGTGGCTTTCGGAGGAGGACGCGGCGGGGAGTCCCCTCGACGGAGCGGACCCGGACGTCCTTCTGGCGCGCGCCCAGCGCGAGATGCAGGAGCTGCACGCGCGCAACCGCGAGCGGGCGGTGGAGGCGATCACCCGAAAGAACAACCTGCAGGAGCGGGCGGATTACTACCAGAAGCGCGTGGACGTCCTCCTGCTCCAGGCGGCGCAGGCGGAGAACCTGGGGGACGTGGATTCCGCGGAGCGCCTGCGCGACGAGGCCGCGGCCTGTGAGGAGACGCTGAACCAGACGCTCGCCAGCCTCGCCGAAGCGGTCGAGGTCGCGGAGACGGTGAAGGCGTCGATCAAGAGCGAGGAGGAGGCGATCCGCCGCCGCACCGCCGAAGCCCTCGCTCTCAAGGCGCAGTGGAAGACGGTGCAGGTGCAGCGCTCGCTGCTCGAATCACTGGTGGAGATAAACGCCGGCCTGGAGGGGGCGACGACGCCCCGGCAGATGCAGGCGCGCCACGCGCGCAACCGGCGACTGGTGCTCCAGGCGATCGCACAGAAAAACAATTTGAACGTGATGCTGGAGGATACGGAGAAGCGGGTACACCTTCTCCGGGAGAAGGCCACCCTGGCGCAGCAGCGCGGGGACGACGAGCTGGAGAACTCGCTGCTGCGCGAGATGGAGCAGTACGAGGCTACGCTCGACGGGACCCGGGCCGCGCTGGAGAAAGCGGTCGAGGTCACGGAGCGCGCGAAGGGACTGATCCACGAGGAGGAGGCGCGGCTGCGCGGCCTCGGACTGGATACGCACTCCGCTCCGCTCGACGAGGCGGACGGGGATGACGCGGCGGCGCGGGAGTCCGGCGGCGCGACCGGGGGAGAACTGCAACGGAGGTGGCGGGATGCCTCCGCACTGGGCCTCGCGGTGCTGCTCCTGGTGCTGCTGCTTCTGTTCATTTTTGCGTTAGTCTGACGGGCCGCGCTCTTTCGGTAACGGGCGCGCCATCCGACAACGTAGATAGAATCGTGTGGCGGGTACGCGGCGGCGCGGGATACTCTGGCGATTCCGGATTGTCTCTCGGGGTCGCCTTTTGGTATAATGGCGACACTGAAAAAGCGCGGGGCCGCGCGCTTTGTCCGCCCGGTCGTTCGTCCCTTGATCGTTTCGGTGCGACCGACCTGCCTTCCCGCGTGTCTCGTTTGAAGTTAGGAGACCACGGGCGGGATGCCGGGGGACGGAACCGGCGAGCCCGACCCGCCTGTGAAGTGGAGGATACCGTTTCATGCTGAAACGACTCTGGAACTATATTAAGTCCCTGTTCTCGCGCGGCCTCGACACCCTGGAGAACCCGGACATCCTGTTGGAACAGGCGCAGCGCGAGATGACGGAGATGCACGCCCGCAACCGGGAGCGTGCCGTCCAGGCCATCACGCAGAAGAACAACCTCCAGCAGATGGTCGACGACCTGCAGAAGCGGGTCGACAACCTTCAGTCGAAGGCGGAGCTTGCGCTCAAGCGCGGCGACCGCGACCTCGCCCTGCAGCTTCTCAAGGAGAAGCAGGGCTACGAGATCTCGCTGAAGTCGACGTCGGAGAGCCTGGTGCAGGCCATCGACACCGCCGAGGCGGTCAAGACGGCCATCAAGCGCGAAGAGGAAAAGATCCGGCAGAAGACCGCCGAGGCGCTCGCGCTCAAGGCGCAGTGGAAGAACGCGCAGATCCAGAACGCGATCCACAAGGCGCTCGACGGCATCGGCACGATCGAGGACTCCACCCAGGCGTTCGAGCGGGCGCAGGCCAAGATCCGCAACGCGCAGTCGGAGGCGGGTGCGCGCGCCGAACTCGCCAAGGGGCGCGTCGAAAACCGCCTGGCGGAACTGGAAGTGGCCGAGGGGAACGTCGCCGCCGAGAACGAGCTGGAGGCCCTGGAAGCCAAGCTCGGGCTGGGTTCTACCCCGCCCGTGCAGACGACCACCCAGACCGCGACCTCCTCCGCCGATTCGGATTTGGAGCGCCAGCTTCGCGAACTAGAGGCGAAGGTCGGGGGCGCGAACAGCTGACCCGTCCGGGAGGTAACTGATCCGTGTGCCGAATGGTCGGCATGATTGCCGCCACGCCGGATTCCATGGGCATGTCCGCGGGCGTCGCCGGAAGCAAACCGGCGACGCCCGCGCCGCTTGTGGCGTCCTTCCATCACCTGGTCGGCGCGCCGCACGCCCTGCGCGTGCAGGCGCGGCTCGGCTGCGTCCCCGAAGGGGAGGAGCCCGGGCACGGGGACTCCTGGGGCATCGGCTGGTTCGACGCGGCGGGGCAGGTGTCGCTGCTGCGCCAGACGGGCTCCGCCGCGGATTCCGCCTACTTCGTCTTCGGGGCGGAGACGGCGGCGCGCGGCGGCGGCGGGAGCGGGCCGGCGGCGACGCTGCTCGGGCACCTGCGAAAGGCGTCGCTCGGCGCGGTGACGAGCGAAAACTCCCACCCCGTGCGCGCCGACTATCGCCGCGACAACGCCGACCTGCCTGCCCGCCCCTACGAGTCGCTGCTGGTGGCGCACAACGGCACCGTCCGCCCGCCGCTGCTCGACGAGCTTCGGGCGCAGGTGGCGGACGCCGGGCGGGAAGAGGCGCGGTCGGACAACGATACCGTGGTGCTCGCGGGCTGGCTGGCGCACCGCCTGTCGTCGCGACCCGCCGGGCAGGACGTCCTGGGGGGACTGCGCGACGCTCTGGCGTTCGTCCTGGAGCGGGCGGATGTCCTCCGTGAGACGCCCGACGGCAGGCCCGTGTACTCCGCCCTTAACCTGCTGATAGCCCACCCGACCGGGCTGTACGCCCTGCGGCAGTTCTCGGCGAGCGGCGACTACTACTCGCTGTACCGGAGGCCGGTAGCGGCCGGCTCGCCCGGCGACGGCGTCGCCGGGTGGGTGGTCGCCTCCGAGCCCACGGACGACGGGCCGGGGTGGGAGCCGCTGGTCCCGGGAGAGATGCTGTACTTCGCGGCGGGCGGAAGCGGTACGCCCCGCCGCGCGGTGGTACGATAAAGGCCGTAATGACCGGTGCGAAAGTAAGCCCGAAGGAGCGGTGACTGCGTGAGTATCCCCAGGCGCATTGTGCGCATCAGCAAGGCCTACCTGGATCAGGTCAAGGGCCGCATAGACGCCGAACTGACGGAGCGCGAGCGGTCCCTGGCCGACTCCGAATTGACCGCGCTGCCCGGCGACGATCTGGAGGCGCGCGGGCGCGCAGCCGCGCCCGCGCGGGCTTCCGACGAGGCGTACGACAATAGCCCGGACGCGCTCATGCGGCGCGCGGAGGAGCGCATCGCCGCCGCCCGCCACGCCGCTGAGAGCGCCGCGGAGCTGAGCCGCGCGCTGGATCAGGCTTCGGCCCGGGAGAGCGCCGCCGCGGCCCGCAACCCCGACGCACAGGCGGCGACGCGCGGCGGCGGCAGCAGCAGCGCCGCGGTCGAGTCGAGCGACCCGAACGCCTCGGACTACCGCATACTCGGCGTCCCGATCGCCAGTGACCTGGCGACGGTGCAGGCGGCGTACGAGAAGCTGGCGCGCCGGTGCGACCCGCGCCGATTCCCCGACGGCTCCACGGAGCAGAAGGAGGCCGAGCGCATCCTGGTCCGGGTCAACGCGGCCTACGACGCGCTGCGGCGGCGTCTGGACCCGACGGAGAACCGGTTCGGCAAGCTCGAACTCGAGTAGCGGCGGCCCGTACCACCGCACTACCGTACCACCGCGCAGCGCATGATCTTACGCGAGGAACGTTCCGGCGATCGGCACCGCCCGCCGCCGCAGGTCGTCGTTTACGGCACGGTCTGCCTGGACCGCTTCCACTTCGAGGAGGGGCCGGACGAGCAGCCTCTCCTGGACCTGCCGGGGGGCGAGGCGTTCAACACCGCCACCGCCCTGGCGGGTTGGGGCGTGGACGTCGCCCTCGTCGGGACGGCAATCGGGGGCGATTCGGAGGGCGACGCGCTGCGCCGCCTGCTCGACACGCATCCGCTCGGGCTTTCCCGGCGGTACATCCCCGACGACCCCGCTGCGGTGACGCCGGTCTGTACCGTGCGCGTCGCGCGCGACGGCGACCGTGCGATGTCCGGCAGGGGGTTCCGGGAGGCCGTCGCGCCGTCGCGCGCGACGCTCGCGCCGCTCCTGGCGCACCGCCCGGTCGTCACGGTGGACCCGAACCTGGGGGAGGCCGCGGTCGGCGCGGCGCTCGCCGCGGCGGAGGCGCATTGTCCGGTCGTCGCCATGGACTTCGGCGACGAACCGGCGGTCGTGCGCGCCTGCCGCGTGCTGGTGACGTCCCGCGAGTGGCTGCGCGGCGACGAGACGCCGGAGCAGGCGGTGCGCCGCCTGGCGGCGTGGGGCGCGCCGACCGCGA
Organism: Armatimonadaceae bacterium; assembly: GCA_035539875.1. GTDB lineage: Bacteria > Armatimonadota > Armatimonadia > Armatimonadales > Armatimonadaceae > CALEKU01. Next base: position 2,997 of record DATLHN010000304.1, on the reverse strand, counting down.
TCGTGACGGCCGGGAACGCCGGGGGGGTGGTCTGGGACCGCGACGCCGGTCTCTTCGCATACGACGCGGTGGACCCGGGCGTGCCGATCCGCGACACGACCGGCGCGGGGGATACGTTCCGGGCGGGGCTCTGCTACGGACTGCTCCAGGACTGGGAACTGGGCCCGACGCTGCGGTTCGCGGCGGCGGCGGCGGCGCTCCACTGCGGCCAGATCGGGGGCGGCAGCCGGGTGGCGCGGTCCGACGCGGCGACCCTGGCGGGCCTGCTCCCGGGGCCGTAAAGCAGGCTGGCAGGAATGCCCGCGCCGGCGGGTCAACCTGGTGCGGGATGAGTTTTTCCACAACCCTGTCAGCAGGGGGAGGGCGCGGGCGTTTCTCTGCATGAAGTCGCGGGAGCCCGCCCGGCGCAGATCAGGTAGGAGGACCATGTCTTCAGACAGGGCGGCAAACGAGACTCAACCTTCGCGAACTCTGGGTAAAGAGCTCACGGGGGCAATGGTTGCCCGGCTTCGGGAGGCCCTGCGCGGGACCGACGAGCGCGCGCTGGATGGCGCCGCCGGACCGGTGCTGGAACGGATGTACCGGCCGCTGCTGCGCTACTGCGAGGCGCTGCTGCGAGGCGCGCCCGCGGCCCGGCGCATCATGGACGGGGAAGACCTGGCGCTGGAGGCGTGGCATAAGACGCTCCGCCACCTGCGCGGCGAGCGGGGCGACCGCATCGCGGACCCGGAGCACTTCGAGAGACTGATCCGGTGCGCGGCGCGCTCGATCCTGCTGGACATGCTGGATCGGCCGTCGACCGCGATGCACCACGCGACCGTCGAGATGACGGAGCGCGACGCGGACGAGACGTCGATGGCGGGGCGTTCCCGGGACCACCTGGTCACGCCCGAGGCGGGAACGTTCCTGACCGACCGCCGTCATGTGCAGTTGGTGGAGATGCTCTTCACTGAGGAGACACGGTTTAGAAACGAGTTCCGGCAGGCGAATCAGCGCCACCCGCGCCACTACCGCGCCCTGGTCCTTTACGAACTGGGCGACTTTCTGCGGGAGGAGGCGGGCGGCGAGCCAGGGCCGGGAAGTGAGTATATGACGCGAATGATGCGCCGCTACGTCCGCCTGCTGGGGGTTCCCGAGGACGACTGGCAGCGCATAGAGACGGCGGCGCTGAGTCCGCAAGAGGAGGAAGAGTCCGGAAGCGATCTTGTGCCCGCGCTGCGGGACGCGGTCAACGAAGTGTGCGGCACCCGGCTTACGGGACGCGCCTTCCTGTCCGTCCTGCGCTACGAAATGAACCGTTTCGCGACCGGTGCCAATACCGGCGCGAGCAGCGGGGGCGGGGGCAGAAAGCAGCACGCTTCGGCGTAGCTGCTCCGGAGTTGAATAGATCATGAGCACACCGGAATCCGACCTCAAGCGTGGCCTGTCCGAGGAACTGATCAACGAGTTCCTGATCGACATCGCGGAGGCGCCCGTGGAGCGGAGCATCGCCGCGGCCGCACTGTTCGACCCCTTCGTTCGCCGGAGGCTGAAGGAGTGCTCCCGCTTGGATGATTCGCTGATATCGGAATACAGCAACGAGCCGGGCGACGCCGCCTTCGAGGCGCGGGCGCTCGGACTGCGGGAGCGGATGGCGGACGCTGCGCGCACCATGGTCCGCCAGAACGCCGAAGCCGCCCAGTGGGAGCGCGAGCGGGAGCGGCAGCGCGCTCCTTCGCCCGCCGTGGCGGTCGCGGGCGTCCTGAAAAGGGTGTCCGATCCGGCGTTCGCCGCGATCACCGGCCTGGTGAAGCAGACGCTGGTGCTCGGACGGCACGCGCTGACGCTTCCGGGCCTGGCTCCCGCGGCGGCTGCCGCCCCGGAGAACCTGGACATGCCGCGTCAGACGTTCACGACGCCCGAGGGCGTGCGCATCGAGTTCCAGCAGCTTCCGGGGGCGACCAACCGGGTGCGCGCCGTGGTGGATGCTTCCGCGCTGCCGGAGCGGGAAGAGCGGTGCTACAACGCCGCCTTCCTGGTGCTGGAAGAGTCCCACCCGACGGGGACGCCGGACCGGCACGTACTCGTCGTCTCGCTGAACGACCAGGGGCGCGGCTTCACCGACGTGCTGATCGGCGGCGAAGGGGCGGTCTCGACACTGCCGACGCCCGAGAGCGCCTGTCACCTCGTCGGCGCTACCCTGTCGTGCGTCACCAGCGCGAACGCGGTACGCCGCGGGGATTCCGGAGACGGGCCCAAGCCGGCGTAGCCGTTCGCTCGGGAACCGGAGGCAGTAGCGCCGTGGAATCGGATGCCGAACAGCAGCAGCAGGCACGGGAGGCGGCGGCGGCGGTCGCTGCCTCGGCGGAGGGCGTCTTCCAGGTTCTGGAGGCGCTGACCGCTCGCTCCGCCGCCCTGGCGCGCGCCCCCGGGCAGGACGAACAGGCGACCCTGCCGGTCGCGGTGGTTCTCTCGCTGCGCTCGGCCCTGCACCCGGCGCTGCGCCCCTACCGGGAAGACCCCCTCCTCCCCCTCGCCGGGGCGTACGTCAGTCTCGACGCCCGCACCGAAGGGCTTTTACGCTTCGCCCGGCTCCACGGATTCGGGGACGACCTCGACCGGCGCATCTCGCCCGCCGACCGGGAGTCACTGCGGCGTCTCGGCCTGGCAGATGCCCTGATCGACGACGCCTATCAGAAACCGCCTTCGGGGTACGTGGGCGAAGTGCGCGGCGCACTGTTTCTGCCCGCGCACGGAGAGGCCGCCGTCTGCACCGTGCGCGCGGCCTACTGCCCGACTGGCACCGCCTCCGGCCGCCTGACCGCCTGGCCGGAACCGATTCCGGTGCGTCCCGTGTCAGAAAGCATCGCCGCCTCGGCGCGCGACGCGCTCTCGGTAGCCCTGCGCCTCCTCTCCGCCTGCGGCGACCTCGCCGCGCCCGTGTACCCGGCCCCGGTGTATTTCGACGTCGCCTGCGCGGACGTGGAGGACGCCGTACTCGAGGCCACGGCGGGCGAT
>DATLHN010000303.1:0-6196 GCA_035539875.1 Armatimonadaceae bacterium | reverse complement strand
AGACCTTCGAGGACGCCGCCGAGGACCTTCTGGTAGGGCGAGTCGGCTTCGTAGCGCTCCAGCACGGCGGCCACGTCCCGGTTCCAGTTCGCGACCGTCGTATGGGCGAAGTCGCACCGGACCCCGTCGGCGTAGGCGTAGAGCACGAAGCCGCTCTCGGCGTCGCCCCGGCCGTGCATCCCGCCGCCGGTCGCGAGCGCGGCGTCGCGCAGCGCCTCGAACCGCGACGCCGCGACCGGCTCCCGGTAGTAGACGGCGCAGTCGATGTCCGAGTAGCGGTCGGCCTCGCCGCGGGCGACGGAGCCGATGAGCAGGACCGCGGTGATGTTCGGGTCGACGGCGACCAGCGCGGCGGCGTTGCGCTCGGCGATATCGAGCAGGTAGCGGCTTTCGGGCGTCATGGCGGGCTTCCTCCCCCGGTCAGTACGGCGGTAACAGGCGGCGCAATCCGTGAAAGAGTACCACCAGAAGGAAGGCGGCGTTACGCAAGAACAGGCCCGGAAGGAAGACGCGCACCTCGCCTTGCGGGCAACCCGTCGCCCGCATAGCCGCGTGCCGGCGCGCGGTCTCCTTCCAGCCCGCGACGCCGTGCGGCCACTCCGCGATCCCGGCGATCCAGTCCGCCGGGATGCCGACGAGGCCGACCCGCGATCCGACTATGCCCCCGGTGATCGCCGCCGTAGTGTCCGTGTCGCCGCCGCACGCGACCGCGGCTCGCACCGCGGCGGGGAAGTCGTCCGGGTGGCGAAGAGAGGCGTGGACCGCGACCGGCACGGTGTGCAGGACGTAGCCGGAGACGCCCTCGCCACAACCGATCGATCGGGCGAACCGGAGCGTGTTTTCGCCCCGCCCCGCGCTGGCCGCCGCCGCGCGCAGGGCGGTCAGCGTTTCGGCGGCATCGCCGTCGTCCCATGGGAGGCATTCCTCGACGGCGGCAAGAAACCCGTCGCCGTCCGTCCGCCCCCGGGAGAAGAGGTAGGCGCAGAGGGCGACGGCAAGTGCGGCGTGATCGGCGCGCGGGTCGGTGTGGGTGACCCGCGTCGAGGCGCGGACGAGGGCGCGAAGGCGCGGGGAGTCGTGGCCGAAGCCGACGCCGAGGATCGCGGCGCGCATGGCGGGGCCGTTCCCGGCGGAGGGGACGCCGCTGCGGTCCGGCGGAACGCCGAGGAGCAGGCGCAGGCACGCGGCCAGCGTCGACCTTCCGGCCCCGGCTGGCAGCAGGCATGCCCAGCGCCGCAAGCCCCGGGCGAGGGACGCGCCGAAGCGGTCGGGGTCGCCGCCCGAATCGAGCAGGGCATTCGCCGTGAGCAGGGCGTGCTCGGTGTCGTCGGAGATCATTCCCCGCCCGAACAGGAGGCGGTGCCGGTCAATGTCGCCGAACAGCGCCCGCTGCCGCCGGGGCGAAAGTCCTTCGGCGGGCAGGCCGAGCGCGTCTCCGACCGCGCCGCCGAGGAGGCAGCCTTCGAGCGCAGCGGGGGGCGTTTCCATGGTAAGGAAACGCCCCCCGGTCCGGGTCGGTTGCGGCTTAGATCTGCTTGAGCAGGTCTATCTTCTTGGCCTCGAACTCCTCGGGCGTGATCGCCCCGGCCCGCATCAGCTCGTGCAGGCTGGCGATCTTGTCCACCGCGTCGCTGACCGTCGGGGCGGGGGCAACCGGCGCGACGCCGTTGGCTCCGTTCGCGCTGGGGGCGACGATGTCGTCCACCTTGGCCGTCTTCAGCTTGATTCGGAGCATGTGCGCGAAGGCGTCCCGCAGCGTCGTGATGCTCGGCTCCCGCCCCTGGCGCGCCTGCTTGAAGTAGTCCTTCAAAACGTCGCCAGCCGCCCAGGCGACCGCGCCGACGACGGGACCCTGGAGCAGCAGGGACAACAGCCAGCCCGCGCCCGGGATCAGCTTGACCAGGCGGGAACCGGCGTACGCGACGCCCAAGACCGAAGCGGTCGTCGTGGCGATGGCCCAGCCGATCTGCCGGGCGCGCTTGGTCGAAACGATGACCTGGTAGACGCCCGCCAGCTCGGTCGCCATTTTGGCGAACGTCGCCGTGACGCCCATGACGTCGAGCGGCGGCGGCAGGATGTTCCAGGCCGCGGACACCACCGCGTATCCCGCGACGATAAAGTCGGCCTTACGGTCGAGCTCGTCCCAATCCGGTTCGAACTCCATGTGCTCGTACCCCGTTCTGCGTGAAGTGTTTTCCCTCTGACCCATGAGCGTCAGGCTTTGTTGCACCTCTTCCGCATCTTCCCGTCGTTTCCGGTCGCGTCGCTCTTCCAGGGCGTCCGAGACGCGCCCTTCCACCGTCTTGCCGAGGTGTCTCAGATAGAACGGAATCTTCTCCGGGTCCATGAACGCTCCTTTCCGGCGACGGCCGGTACGACGGGACTGCACCCGCGCTGTTGAACAATTATGGTACCGGATTCGCTCCGCCGGTACAATGGGCCATGGCCCGGACGCCCGCCGACGCGTCTTCCCGCGACGACGGGATCGACCGCATCTCCCCGACGCAACGGCCCGCGGGCCGGGTCGTGATGCGGCAGTCGTGGCGCTCCCTTTTCTTCTTACACTGGCCGGTTCCCGTGGAAACCCTCGCCCCGCTCCTGCCGCCCGGCCTGACGCTCGACACCTGGCGGGGCGTCGCCTACCTGGGCCTCGTCCCGTTCACCATGCGCGGCGTCCGGCCCGTCTGGTCGCCGTCCGTTCCCGGGCTCTCCGATTTCCACGAGGTTAACGTACGGACGTACGTGCACCGCGAAGGTTGCGACCCCGGCGTCTGGTTCTTCAGCCTCGATGCGGCGAACCCGGCAGCGGTGCGACTCGCCCGAGCGCTCTGGCACCTGCCGTACCACTTCGCGCGCATGGCGCTCGACCCCCTTCCGGACGGGACGGTGGTCTACGACTCGGAGCGCCTGTGGCCCGGGCCGACTCCCGCGGCGTGCCGGATGCGCGCGCGCCCGCTCGGCACCCCCGCACCCGCGGCCCCCGGAACGCTCGAATTCTTCCTGGCCGAGCGCTACATCCTGTACGCCCGAAAGGGGGACCGACTGTTCCACGGGCGGGTCCACCACGCACCGTATCCGCTTCAGGCGGGCGTCGTCGACTCGCTGGAGAACAGCCTCACCACCGCCGCCGGAATCGCGCACGAGTCGACGTCAAGGCCGCCACTTGTCCACTACTCGGCAGGGGTAGACGTTGACGTATATCCCCTGCAATCCGACCAGAATCGGTAGCCAGCAAATAATCTCGGGATGCCCCCGCACAAACCGGCAAAAGTAACAGGCGGAAGCGCGGCCCGGCGACAGATATCCAATTAGCTGACGTCGCGTTTCCGAGACGGAGGGTGCGTGCCTTTAACGCCCGCCCGCTGCCCGGAAAGCGCGCCCGAACAGCCCACAGGGAAACGCGCCACGGTGACCCCACCCCATACCAGAGAGCAGACGGATCCCATTGAAACGGTTCACGGCGCGCTGGACGCCGTGGCGGCGTCCGCGCACAAGGGCGTCGTCGCGCACGTCGCGTCCGCGCTCGCGCGGGAGGGCGCGCGTCTCCTGGGGGCCGCGACGGCGGTCGTCGCACTGCCCGTCGAGGACGGCGAGTCGCTGGAGTGCCAGGGCGTTTACGGGCGCGACGAGGCCGCCCCGCGCGCGTGGCGACGGTTCCGGCGCAACCTGCCCCTGCCCCTCGCCGACGCCTTCAACTCCCGCTGCGTCACCCTTCACGACACCCGGTCTCCCGAATTCCAGGCGCGCTACCCACTGGTCCGCGAGTCGCTGGAGGCGCTCGGCACGCGCGCCCTGCTCGTCTTCTCGCTGCAGGCCGGCGACGAGGTTCTGGCGGTAGCCTCCTTCGGCTTCGAGGGCAAGCCGCGCGCCGGCGCGGCGTGGGATCGGCGCGTCGCCGACCTGCGGCGCACGGCGGCGCAGGCGCTGGATCGCGCCCGGCTCGTGCAGGAGGCGCGCCGCGCGCAGTCGGACGCCGCGGCGGCCCGCACGGCGCTGCGACAGCAGCGGCAGTTCTACGAGGCGCTCCAGGCGTCTCAGTCGGAGTCCGAGCGCGCGCTGCGGGACGCGCAGCGCCGCCTCACCTTCCACGTCACCAACTCCCCGCTGGCCGCGATCGAGTGGGACCGGGACGGGCGCATCACGTTCTGGTCGCCGGGGGCGGAGCGGCTCTTCGGCTGGAGCGCCGCCGAGGCGCTCGACGTCTCGGGACTCGCGCTCGGTCTCATCCGCCCGGAGGACGAGGAGCACGTGCGCGCCGTGACCAAGCGGCTCTACCAGGGCGAGGACCGCAACGTATCCCTGAACCGGAACTACACGCGCGGGGACGACCTGCGCGTCTGCCGCTGGTACAACTCCGCCCTGCGCGACGACGACGGGGTGCTGGTCTCCGTCCTCTCCCTGGTTCAGGACGTCACGGACCAGACGCAGACCGAGCAGGCGCTGCGCGACAGCGAAACGCGGTTTCGCCGCCTCGTAGAGACCGCGCACGAGGGGATCTGCGTCCTGCGCTCGGACGGCGCCATCGAGTACGCCAACCCGCGGCTCGCGGAGATGCTCGGCCTGACGCCCGGGGAACTGCGGGGGCGCAGCCTCGACACGTTCGTCACCGTGCCGGAGACGGGCGTCGTGATCGACATCGAACTGCGCGGCCGGTACGGCGCGCGCCGCTGGGCGATGTTCAGCAAGAGCGAGATCACCACCGAGACCGGCCGCGTCATCGGGGTCCTGGCGACGTTCGCCGACATCACCGAGCGCAAGCACGCCGAGGCCGAGAGGGAGATGGTCCTAGCCGAGAACGCCCGGCTGCTGGCGCGGGTGCAGGAGTCCGCCGCGTTCCAGAGGACGTTCCTGCGCGACATGCTCGCCAGCGTCACCGACGGTCGGCTGCGCCTCTGCAACTCCGAGAAGGATTTGCCGCCGCCCCTCACCCCGCTGGAGGAGACCGACCCGATCCCGCTGCAGGCCGAGACGCTGCGGGCGATGCGGCAGCGGCTCCGCGAGACGTCCGCGACGGTAGACCTGCCCGAGAACCGCGCCAGCGACCTGCTCCTCGGCGCGGGCGAGGCCGCGATGAACGCGGTGGTGCACGCCGGGGGCGGCGTCGCCCACCTCTGCGCCGACCCGTCGCAGAACGCCCTGCAGGTCTGGGTGCGCGACTCCGGCGCGGGCATCGCGCTAGACCACCTGCACCGGGCCACGCTGGAGCCCGGCTTCTCGTCGGCGGGCACGCTCGGGCACGGCTTCTTCCTGATGCTCAGCACCTGCGACCTGGTGTACCTGCACACCGGCCCCGAGGGCACGACCGTGGTACTGGAACAGGCGGAGCGGCCGCGCGGCACGCGCGGCCTGCCGGCCCGCGTACCCCTCTGACGGGCTGAACGACAATTCGGGACCATTGTCCCACTCCGGCCGCGGCATCGTGGGTTATACTCCAACTAACATGCCGCCCTCCCCGCTGCAGCTGGACGCGCTCATCCCGCGGTCGCCTTCCGCGCTCCTGTACGTGCTCGCCTACCTTGTCGGAACGGCAGCCTTCGCGCTGATGGCGCGGCGGCGCGGCATGGCGACGGGCGGCGTCTGGTCGCTCGCGGTCGTCGCACTGCTCGGCGGCCTGGTCGGGGCGAACCTCGCCCAGCTCCTCGCCACGGGCTCGCCCGGAAAGTCGGTCCTCGGCGGCGTCGCGGGCGGGTACCTGTCCGTGTTCCTCTACAAGCGCGCCATCGGCCTGCGGCGGCCCACCGGCGACCTGTTCGCGGTCGCGCTCATGGCGGGGGAGTCGGTCGGGCGGTGGGGCTGCTACGTCGGCGGCTGCTGCTTCGGGAGGTTAGCGCCGGACGGCGTCAGTCGCTACCCCGCGCAGTTGTTCCTGTCCGCCGCCTGCGCCGCCATCCTCGCCGTACTGGTGGCGGCGGAGCGGCGGCGCGTGCTGCCGGAGAACGGCCTGTTCTTCCTCCAGGGGACGCTCTACGCCGCCGCCCGATTCGTCATCGAGTTTTACCGCACCGCCGACCCGGTCGCCCTCGGGCTCACCGCGGCGCAGTGGGGGTGCCTCGCCGCCCTCCTCTTCTTCGGCGCAGTTCTGTACCGACTCGCGCGCCGCTCGAAGACGGCCGAAGCCGTAGCGCCTCAGCAGGCCGTTCCCGCCGCCTGCGCCCGCGGCCGATCCGCCTTCCGCGTCCCCGGAGATGCCCTGGGC
>DATLHN010000302.1:0-6465 GCA_035539875.1 Armatimonadaceae bacterium | reverse complement strand
GGACGCCTGAACGCTGCCGTCCTCGTGGACCAGCCTCGGCGCGACCCCGCCGGCCTCCGCCGGGCGCTCTTCCAGGAACGCCGCCAGCGCGTCCAGCGCGCCGGGCGTCACCCGCGCGTCCGGGTTCAGCAGCAGCAGCAGATCGCCGGTCGCCGCCGCGAGCGCCTGGTTCGTACCGCGCGCGTAGTTCTCGTTCGCGGCGTTCGCGATCAGCCGCACCCCCGGAAACTCCTCGCGCACCATCCGCGCCGAGTCGTCCGCCGACGCGTTGTCGACCACGACGACCTCCTGTTCGCCCCGCGTGAACGGATTGTCCGCGAGGGCCCTCAGGCAGGACCGCAGGTCGTCCCTCGTGTTCCAGTTGACGATGCAGGCGGACAGGCGGCGGTGCACGGGTTATTGTACCGGAAATCCGACCGGCCGAACTTTGGGGGCGGTGCGCGGCGCGCGGGGGGCGGTAAACTGACAAACATGAGTATGCCGCCGCCGCCCGTCCGCCTGCTGCTCCTCACGCTGCTTCTGTCCGCGGCGCTCCCCGGCGCATCCGGCGTCGCCGCCGTCGCCGCCGCGGACCGGGTCGTCTACCAGCGGGCGGGGACGCTGTACCTGCTGGAGGACGGCCGGGCGATGCCGCTGAGCGGCATCGGGCGCGTGCCCGCCGCTCCCGCGCTGTGGGCGGTCTCGCCGGACGGCGGGCGGGTCGCCTGGGCGGTGCCCGCGGCCGTGGCCGCCGCAGGTCCGCCCCCGCGGGGGCGGCTGAACGACGAGGGCGAGGGCGAAGTGCCGCCTCCGGGCGGCGTCCCCGACGGCGCTGCGAGCGGGAACGGCGTCGCGCTCTACGTCGCGGAGCTGGCGGGACAGCGACAGGGAGGGCCTCCGAGGCGCCTGCTTTCGACCGACAGTCTGAAAGACCGTCAGGGGCGGCGGGTGACGTCGCTCTCCGGCGAGGGCGGCGGAGCGCTGTCTTCCCGGGAGCCGGTCTCGCTCGGCTGGAGCGCGGACGGCAGGACGCTGTACCTAGGTTTCGCCGCGAAGGGCAGACAGGCCGCGGCGACCGTCGCCGCGGACGTCGCGACGGGCGCTCCCCTGGTGGACGCCTCCGGGCGGTGGAAGGCGCTCGCCCCGATTACCCACGCCGACGCCCGCGGCCTGACCCTGGCAGGTATCGGCAGCACGGGAGGCAAGGAGTCGCTGACCGTCGTCAATCTTCCGGAGGCGAAGCGCGCGGCGATCGCGCCCGAAGGGGTGACAAACCTGCGCGACCCGGCGCTCGCGCCGGACGGATCGCGGATCGCGTTCGCGGGAGTCCCGGCAGGGCTGTACCTGGTCACGGCGGACGGTAAGCAGGCGGCGGCTGTGCGCGCCGTCACCGGCGAAGTGGCGCGCCCGCGCTGGAGCCGCGACGGGAAGCGCCTGCTGTTCCTGGTGCCGCGCCCGTCCGTGGGAAGCGGCCCGACCCTCTACGATCTGTTCGTCGTGACCGCGCCCGGGGCGGCGGGTGCGCCGCCGCCGGATTCGCCCCGCCGCCTGCGGGAGAACGTCGAGGCGTTCGACGTCGCCGCCGGATGAGGCGTCGGCGGGGATAGCAGTTTTTGCTCAAACACAGAAACATTCATTGACAAGCATTCGCAACGCGCGTTATACTTCGGGGGTGCGGGGAGACAGCCGGAGCGACCGGCTCCCGCACTTTCCTACCCTTAGAAGTACCGTCCGAAAGGACACGAACAGGAGCAGACTGCCGAGACATGGATGCGGAAAGCAGGGACCTACTGACCGTCGAGCAGGCCGCCAACTATCTTCAGCTTTCGCAGTCCAGCATCCGTTCCTACATCCGGCAGGGTAAGCTCAAAGCCTTCCGCGTTGCGGGGAAGCGGAAGGTCCTCATCCCCCGCGATGAACTGCTCAAGCTGCTCGAACCGGCCCGCAACGAAGTGTTCGACGACGAGGACGACAGCGGCGGCAGCCCTGCGGCCCGCAACGTCAAGTAGCGCCGCCCGTTCGCGGTAGAATCCTCTCAAGAATGCGTCTGCTGGACGAAGTACGAGAGGCCCTCCGCTACCGCGAGCTGTTCGACAACCTCGTCCAGCGAGAGCTTCAGGTCCGCTACAAGAACTCCGCCCTCGGGGTGCTCTGGTCGCTGGCCAACCCGATCGCCCGCGCGCTGGTCCTCTTCGCCGTCTTCGAGTTCATCGTCCCGCTGCGGGTCGACAGCTACTCGGCCTACGTCCTGGCGGCGTTCTTCCCTTGGACCTACTTCCTGACCGGCATCCTCGACGCGGGCGAGTCGGTCAGCAAGCAGATGGCGCTGGTCAAGAAGGTCTACTTCCCGCGCGAGCTGCTGCCGCTGGCGACGACCGTCGCGAACCTGCGCCACTTCCTGCTCTCACTGTGCGTCCTGGGGCTGTACCTCGTCTACCTGTACGCCAAGTCCTGGTACATCGGCGACCCCAAGCTGCCGCCCGCGGAGATCTTCCTGCTGCCCGTGCTGGTGGTGATGCAGACGCTGCTCATCGGCGGCATCGCCCTTTACATCTCGGCGCTGAACGTCTTCTTCGAGGACATCAAGTTCCTGGTGGCCGTCGCGCTGGACCTGATGTTCTACGGCGTCCCGATCATCTACTTCCTGGAGCAGGTGCAGCAGACGACCGTCGTCGCCGAGCCCGCGCGCAGCGTCCTCTACTACCTGTTCCTGCTCAACCCCTTCGCGGTGATCCTGACGTCCTACCGCGCCTTCCTGCTCCACCCGCAGCAGGCGCCGCTCGGGCCCGCCGCGCAGGAAACCCTCATCACCGTCAACCAGGGCGTGCCCTGGTGGGCGTTCTGGCTCTGTTTCGCCGTCTGCGTCCTCGTCTTCCTCGGCGGCTACCGCTTCTTCAACTCCCGCAAGTGGCGCTTTGTGGAGCAGCTATGACCGCCGCCGCACCCCCCAACGCCATTGAGGTTCGGAACGTTTCCAAGCGGTTCCACGTGATCCGGCACGGCTACGCGGGGATCAAGGGGAAACTCGGGGCGCTCTTCAAGGGGCAGAAGCCCGAGGTGACCGAGGTAACCGGTCTCGACGACGTGAACGTGACCATCGCGCAGGGCGAGACGGTGGCGCTGATCGGGCGCAACGGCTCCGGCAAGTCCACGCTACTCTCGCTCGTCGCGAACGTTATGCGCCCCGACGCGGGCACGATCGCCTTCCCCGCCAGCGCCGACCCGGCGCACCCGCGCATCGCGCCCCTGCTGGAGGTCGGCGCGGGCTTCCACCCCGACCTGACCGGCATCCAGAACGTGTTCTTCAACGGCTCCATCCTCGGGCTGACGCGCGCGCAGATGGCGGAGCGGCTGGAGAGCATCAAGGCGTTCGCCGACTTCGAGAAGCCCGAGTACTACGACGCCCCGGTGCGCACGTACTCCTCCGGCATGTTCGTCCGCCTCGGCTTCGCCGTCGCCGTCCACACCGACCCGGAGATCATCCTGGTCGACGAGACGATGGCCGTGGGCGACGAGGTCTTCCAGGAGAAGTGCTACGCCCGGATCGGCGAGTTCCAGCGCGAGGGGCGCACCATCGTCCTCGTGTCGCACGACATGGACATCGTCCGGCGCGTCGCCACCCGCGCGCTGTGGCTGCGCCAGGGGCGCGTCACCGCCGACGGCGACGTCGAGGACGTCATACACGCCTACCACCGGAGCGTCGGCCTGCCCGACTGAAACCGGGATATTTCCGCGGAAAACTTTCCTCCCAACTGCCAACCCTTAACATAGCCCCGCCATTTTTCTGTTACACTGTGCTCTGAACACGGTTCGTAGCGAGCGGGCGACGCGTAAGTGATCGAGCGGGCAGCGACTGAACGACCGAAGGGGGGAGGACAGCGATGACCAGGCGGACGCACGAGTTCTGGGTTTCGGAACCGGTGGACGAGGCACTCCGAAAAGTCAAGATCACGCTCAAGAACCTGGGGGACCTCAAGGCGGTGGTCCCGAATCAGTACGTGGTGGGGACCGCGAAATTCGGGGTGAAGGACACCACCCTGAAGATCGCCTGGCGGCCCGAAGACCAGCCCGACGTGGAGGCCGCCATCCTCGGGGCGAAGATGGCGACCGTGCCCGCGCGGATTGTGCCCGGCACGATGCTGACGCTGGAGGTGAGCAGCGAGGAGGGCGGCGAGGCGGCGATCCGCAGCGCCATCGAGCGGTTCGAGGAGGCCTACCGCCACTACGACCAGCCCGACTTCACCCCGGACCGCCTCGGCATCATGCCGATCACCATCATCGGGATCGTCGTCGTGCTGGTGCTGCTGACGGCGCTGCTGGCGCGGCGGACGAACCTGATGAAGCCGGAACCGAAGCCGACGGCTTCGGCGACCGCCGCTCAACGCTGACAAAGGTAGCTGACGAACATAAAGGCGGCCCGGCTGCGATCAGCAGCCGGGCCGCCTTTCCGCGTTACGGCTACTTGAGGGCGTAGACCTTGCGGCCGGAGGTCACGTAGACCGTGCCGTCCGGACCCAGCGCGGGGTCGAAGGGGCGGATGACGTTCCCGATGTTCTCCACGTCGAAGGACCAGAGGACGGAACCGTCGGACGCCTGCATCGCGACGACCCGGGTCGCGGTCGGCAATTCGCGCGTGGTGTAGGCCAGGAGGGCGTTCCCGCGCCCGTCGATGGCGGGCGCGGAGAAGAACACCGGGATCTGTGCTCCGGGCAGCGGCGCGACTCCCCAGCGCTTCGCGCCGGTTTCCGCCCGCAGGGAGTAGACCAGGTTGTCCTCGCCGGGGGCGATGAGGTAGCCGTCCCCGCCGATGCCGACTCCCGGGGCGCTGCCCGTGGTCCCCGTTACCGTCGCGCCGGTCGCGAACGCCCACTGTTGCTGGCCGCTCGCGCCGTTGAACGCGCGGACGAAGCCGTCCGCCGCCCCCATGTAGACCCTGCCGTCGGTCCCGACCGAGGGGGCCGCCGCCAGGATGCGCTGGCCGAGTGCGGTGTCCCAGCGGCGCACGCCGCCCGCGGTCACCGCGCTGAGCAGGCCGGACGCCGACCCGAAGTAGACCGTGCCGTCCGGGGCGAGCGCGGGCGCGCTCTGGGTCACGCCGAGGACCCCGCCGATGATGTAGGTCCACTTGACGCCGCCGGTCGCGGGGTCGACGGCGTGCAGCACCTCGCCGTTGACCGTGTAGGCCACCGCGTAGAGCGTGCCGCCGTCGGCCGACAGGGCGGGGCCCGCGTAGACGGTCCCGACGGCGGCCGACCACTTCTGCTGCCCGTTCGCGGCGTTCAGCGCGCGCAGGGTGCCGTCGGAGGCGGCCACGTACAGCGTCCCGTTCGCGGCGAGCGTCAGCGGCGCGGAGATGCCCTGGAAGCCGGCCCCCGTGCTGACGTCCCAGACCTTCACGCCGTCGCTGGCGCGCACGGCGAAGACCTGCCCGGTCAGGGTGCCGAAGTAGACGACGGCGTTGCTGCCGAGGATGGGCGGCGTGGTCAGGTTGGCCCCGGCGTCGAACGTCCACCGGGCGGTCGGTTTCGCCGTGGGGGCGTTCGCGCCCGCCAGGTGTCCGGTGTTGCGGCTGTCGCCGCGCACCTTCGGCCAGGACGCGCCCGGGTTCGTCGCCCCCTCGCGCACGGTGACCGTGACCGCGCCCTCCTTCGCCGACTCCGTCTCCTTCGCGCGGACGACCGCCGTACCGACCGCGTCGCCGCGGACGCTCGCCCGGTCGCCGCCGGGGGTGACGGTGACCGCCGCCCCCTCCTTCTCCCAGGTCCACTTCGAGGGCGCGGTCAGGACCAGGCTGCCCGCCGCGTCGAGCGCGGTCGCGACCAGCTCGATCGTCCCGCCCGGCGCTACCTCCGGCTGGTCCGGCGCGATCAGCACGCGGTCTATGGTGCTGTCCATCGTCAGCGTGACCCGAGACACCTGGACCGGCTGTACGTCCACCGCGATCGTGCCGCGCGCCTGCGCCGTGCCCGATCCGTTGCCCTGGGGGTGCGCGGTCGCCGTCACGCTCACCGTGCCGGAGGGGATCTCGTTCAGGATCAGGTTAGTCCTGTCTCCGGAGGCGGGGCGCGCGACGACCCGGTTCGCAACGGTCGTTTCGCCCGCGGTCACGACCACGCGGATGCTCTCCGAGGCGACCGGGATCAGTCGCGTACCGTCGCGCGCGGGCCACACGACGTCGAGGCTCAGGGAGCCGACCTGCCGCGTCGTGCCCGCAGGCGAGATCGGCCCGGCGTACGGCTGGGTACCGCCGCTGCTGCACCCGGAGGAAAGGAGCGCCGTCGTCGTCGCCAGCATCAGCAGGGTCGTTACGGCGAGGAGGCTTCGCATCGTTTTCATATCCTCACTGGATGGTCAGGTCGATGCTGCCCGGCCCCAGCGTGCCGCCGGTCGTGTTGCCGCCCCCGGTGGTCCCCGGGCTCGGCGTCGGGGTGGGCGTGGGCGTGGGCGTCGGTGAGAACGGGCCGCCGCTCGGGGTCGGCGTGGGGG
>DATLHN010000301.1:0-1925 GCA_035539875.1 Armatimonadaceae bacterium | reverse complement strand
TTGTGCACCTCGTCCGCGACCGCCAGCAGCGCGGGCACCGGCCCGAACGGGTAGCCGCGGAAGTCCATGTCGAGTCCGCCCGCGACAACCTCCTGCCCGCGGTAGGCCAGTGCCTGGCACACCGCGACGACCCCGTCGTCGAAGAACTGCACTTCCTCGATGGCGACCACGTCCGTGTCCGGGCAGACCGCGGAGTACAGTTCGGCGCTGTTGGCGACGGCCAGGGCCTCGTGCGGGACGCCGTTGTGGGAGCGGATCAGCGTGTCGTCGGTGCGCGTGTCGAGCGCGGGCTTGAAGACCTGCACCGAGCGCCGGGCATAGAGGGCGCGCCGCACGCGCCGTATCAACTCCTCCGTCTTGCCGGAAAACATAGAGCCGGTGATGACGACCAGGGAGCCGCAGCCGGGGTTGGGCATGCCGGGGGCGGAGCGGGAGGAGGGCGGGGCCATACCCGGATTATAAGCGTCGCCGCGGACAAGCGTCAAGGCGCGTCGGGTCTCCCCGTACGCCGCCGGGTCATGTGGTACAAAAACTCAACCGGAAGCCACAGAGGATGAAGCACCATGAACCGCTCCGCGGGTAGACGCCATTTCGTACGGTCGGCGGCGGCCGCTGTTACCGGCCTTGCCAGCCTTGCCGCCAGCGGCGTGCGCGCCGCCGCGGAGGCGACACCTTCGCCCCGCGCGAACACGGAACCTGCGGATACCGCCCCGCGCCCAAACGTCTTACTCATCCTGGTCGACGACCTGGGGTGGTCCGACCTCGGCTGCTACGGCGGCGAGATCGAGACGCCGAACCTGGACGCCCTGGCGGCGGGCGGGCTGCGCTTCACGCAGTTCTACAACTCCGCGCGCTGCTGCCCCTCCCGCGCCGCCCTGCTGACCGGCCTGCACCCGCACCAGGCGGGCGTTCCCGACATGGAGACGCCCCTCAACGACCGGTGCGTCACCCTCGCGGAGGTGCTGCGCGCGGCGGACTATCGCACCTACATGGCGGGCAAGTGGCACCTCACCCGCCGGAGCACGCCGGTAATGCGCGGCTTCGACGAGTTCTACGGGATGCTCGGCGGCTTCAACTCCTACTGGGAGGAGGACCCCCACTTCACGCGCCTGCCGGAGGGTCGCCCGAAGCGCACCTACCCGAAGGGCGGGTTCTATTCAACCGACGCGTTCGGCGACTACGCCCTGGACTTCCTGGACGACGGGACGAAGTCGGGCAAGCCGTGGTTCCTGTACCTGGCCTTCAACGCGCCGCACTTCCCGCTCCACGCGCCCGAGGACGTGATCGAAAAGTACGAGGCGATGTACCGGACCAAAGGGTGGGACGTCATCCGCGCGGAGCGCCTCGCCCGGCAGAAGCGGCTCGGCCTGGTCCCCGAAGACCTCCTGCTGCCCCCGCGCGGGGTCGTGCCGTCCAACTTCATCAACCGCCAGACGGGGTGGGCGGACCGGGAGATTCCGGCGTGGGACTCGCTGCCCGCCGACCGGCGCGCGGACCTGGCGCGCCGCATGGCCGTCTACGCCGCCTCGGTGGACGTCATGGACCGCAACGTCGGCCGCATCGTGGCGCGCCTGAAGAAGACCGGCGAGTGGGAGAACACCCTCGTCTTCTTCCTGAGCGACAACGGCGCGTGCGCGGAATGGGACCCCTACGGCTTCGACCAGCTCGACTCGCCGAAGAACGTCCTCCACACGGTGGACGACCTTAAGAGGATCGGCGCGCCGGGCAGCTACGTCAGCTACGGCAGCGGCTGGGCCAACGCCAGCGACACGCCCTTCCGGCTGTACAAGCACTACGCCGAGGAGGGCGGCATCCGCACGCCGCTGATCGTCCACTGGCCCCGGGGCCTCAAGACGAAAGCGGGAGCCCTGACCGACCAGTTGGGGTACCTCACCGACTTCATGCCGACGCTCCTGGAAGTCTGC
>DATLHN010000300.1:0-4533 GCA_035539875.1 Armatimonadaceae bacterium | reverse complement strand
CTCTTAGCGATTCCGCGTCCGCCCCCCGGCGGCCCCGGAATCGCTAAGAGACGACTGCCCTCAGGAAAGCTCCGAAAAAATCGGAGCTTTCCGCCGCCGGGGTTGCAATCGTGCCGCGCGTCCGGTATTATTTCCGTCGGGTTAGCAGACGCAGTGGCAGAGTGCTAAGCCGCTTCGCCCGGCCCGAAGATTTTCCCTACCGACATCAAATCGAACCAGTTTACGGAGGCAATTCACCATGCTTAAGCCGCTTGGCGACCGCGTCGTGGTCAAGGCTCTCGAAGCCGAGGCGACCTCGCGCGGAGGCATCGTTCTTCCCGACACCGCTAAAGAGCGCCCCCAGCAGGGCGAGGTCCTCGCCGTCGGACCCGGCAAGACCCTCGACAACGGCACCGTCGCGGCCCTGGAGGTCAAGGTGGGCGACAAGGTGGTCTACAGCAAGTACGGCGGCACCGAGATCAAGATCGGCGGCGAAGAGTACGTGATCCTGCGCCAGGACGACATCCTGGGCGTCGTGGAGGGTTAATCAGAAACATGGCAGCCAAGGACCTACTGTTCAACGAGCAGGCGCGACGCAGCCTGGAGCGCGGCGTCAACACGCTCGCCGACGCCGTCAAGGTGACCCTCGGCCCCAAGGGCCGCAACGTCGTCCTGGAGAAGAAGTTCGGCTCCCCCTCGATCGTCAACGACGGCGTGACCATCGCCAAGGAGATCGAGGTCTCGGACGCGTTCGAGAACATGGGCGCGCAGCTTGTCCGCGAGGTCGCGTCCAAGACCAACGACGTCGCCGGTGACGGCACCACCACCGCCACCGTCCTCGCCCAGGCCATCGTCCGCGAAGGCCTGCGCAACGTCGCCGCCGGTTCCAACCCGATGCTGATCAAGCGCGGCATCGACAAGGCCGTGGAGGCCGCCGTCGCCGAGATCAAGAGCCAGGCGACCCCCGTCGAGGGTAAGGAAGCCATCACCAACGTCGCCACCATCTCCGCCAATGACAAAACCATCGGCGAACTGGTCGCCGAGGCGATGGACAAGGTCGGCAAGGACGGCGTCATCACCGTCGAGGAGTCCAAGGGGACCGCGACCAACCTCGAACTGGTCGAGGGCATGCAGTTCGACAAGGGCTACATCTCCCCCTACATGGTCACCGACCCCGAGCGGATGGAAGCCGTCCTCGAGGAGCCCGCGATCCTGCTCTTCGAGAAGAAGATCGGCGCGGTCGCCGACCTGCTGCCGGTCCTGGAGAAGGTCGTTCGCGGCGGCGGACGCCCGCTCCTGATCATCGCCGAGGACGTCGAGGGCGAGGCGCTCGCGACCCTGGTCGTGAACAAGCTGCGCGGCATCCTGAACGTCGTCGCGGTCAAGGCCCCCGGCTTCGGCGACCGTAGGAAAGCCATGATGGAGGACATCGCGATCCTCACCGGCGGCCAGTTCGTGACCGAGGACCTCGGCATCAAGCTGGAGAACATCGACGAGACCGCCCTGGGCCGCGCCAAGCGCGTGGTGATCACCAAGGAGGACACGACGATCGTCGAGGGCGCGGGCACCTCCGCCGCGATTCAGGGCCGCATCGCCCAGATCAAGGCCCAGATCGACAAGTCCGACTCCGACTACGACCGCGAGAAGCTCCAGGAGCGTCTCGCCAAGCTCGCGGGCGGCGTGGCCGTCATCCAGGTCGGCGCGGCCACCGAGACCGAGCTAAAGGAGAAGAAGCTGCGCATCGAGGACGCCCTGTCCGCGACCCGCGCGGCCGTCGAGGAGGGGATCGTCGCCGGGGGCGGCACCACGCTCCTCAAGGCCATCGACGCCATCGAGAAGGTCGAGTTCGTCGGCGACGAGAAGATCGGCGCGAACATCATCAAGCGCGCCCTCGAGGCCCCGCTGCGCACCATCGCCGAGAACGCCGGCATGGAGGGCTCCGTGGTTGTCAACCGCGTCCGCGAGACCGGCGTCGGCTTCAACGCCGCGACCAACGGCTACGAAGACCTGATGAAGGCGGGCGTCGTGGACCCCGCCAAGGTCACCCGCTCCGCGCTGCAGAACGCGGCGTCCATCGCGGGCCTGGTGCTGACCACCGAGGCGCTGATCGCCGAAAAGCCGGAGAAGGCCAGCGCGGCCCCGGCGGGCGGCGGAATGCCCGGCGGCATGGGTGGCATGGGCGGCATGGGCGGTTTCTAAGCCGCAAGCCATCCCGGTACGAAGACGAGGGGGCGCGGCCATTCGTGGCCACGCCCCCTCGCTATTTCTCATAATTCCCGGCGCGGCCCAATCGATCGGGCCGCGCCGTATTTTTACGAGGGGCGGTTTACCCGTTAATATCCGTAGTTACCCGGAAGGGGAGGCATACAGGCGACGGCAATCTCATAGCACCGAATATCGCGGACGACAGACTCGCAATTTTGCCGGTTGTCGGCTGCCTGGAAAGACGAGGTGGCGGCGCGTGACGATGGCCACGAGATACCGGATGAGAGAAAAGCGAAAAATGATTCCCGCGGGCGCGGAGCCGGCCTCGGCGCGAAGGACCGAGGTCCGGCTGTCCGTGCGGCGAGAACTGACCCTGCGCATCCGGCGCGGCGAGTACAGCCCGGGTGCCTGGCTCCCGACGGAGCGGGAACTGGCGCAGGAGTTCGGCGTAGACCGCGCGACCGTGCGCGCCGCGCTGGGGGACCTGGCCGAGGAGGGACTTATCGTCCGCGAGTACGGCCGCCGCCCCTGGGTCAGCGAAACGTTCCTGCCCGACATGCTGCGGGGCCGCGACGTCGAACCGATGACTATCGCCGTCATCCTGCCGCTACAGCCCGGCCGCCTCGCCGGGGCCGCCATCCTGCGCGGCATCGCCCGGGCGCTGCGCGGGGTCGAGGCGGATACCGCCCGCCTGCTCCTGTACGACACCTCCGACGAGGACCCGGAGGGAGCTTCGCGGCGCGAGCAACTCGCTCTGCAGGCCGTCGAGCGGGACGGCCCGGCAGGGGTGATCTTCTGGGGCCGCGACGACGCCCGGACGCTGCCGAGGCTGGAGAGTCTCAAAGCGCGGCGCACCCCGGTCGTCTTCGTGCACCGCGCTCCGACCCGCACCGACGGCGACTTCATCGGCGCGGATCACCGGTGGGGGGTAGCCGAGGCCGTTAACCACCTGGCCGGCCTCGGGCACCGGCGCATCGCCTTCGTCGGGAGCGAGTCCGGCCCCTATCCCGTCGTGGAACAGATCGAAGGGTTCCAGGCTGCCATGACCGCCCACTCCCTTCCCCTCCTGTCGGGGTGCCTCCTGCAGCTGAGAGAGGGCGCGCCTCAGGACGCGGCAGTGGGCCAGATGATCGCCCAGTCCGAACCGCCGACCGCCGTCGTCGCCGCCGACGACACGATCGTCACCCGGATTTACGAGGCCATGGCCCGCGCCGGGAAGCGAATCCCCGGAGACATGAGTCTCGTCGGCTTCGACGACCGGGAGCAGAGTGCCGTCCCCCCGTCCGCGTTCCTGACCGCCGTGCACCAGCCATACGAGCGGATCGGCCAGCGCGCCGCCGAGATGGTGCTGCAGCGGATACGCGAGCGCAGCGGGGAATCCCGCGAAAGCGGCTTTCAGCACGTCCTGCTCTCGACCGAGCTCGTGGTCCGCGCGAGCACGGGGCCAGTGCCGTCGCCGTCACCCGCGCGCGCCGCGGCGTAGCGTAGCGACGCGCTATAATCGGGGGGTATGAGCGTCATACCCCCCTGCTGGCAGTTTCAAATGCTGGGCAACTTCATGGCCCGGCGCGGCGAAGCGGTTATCACGCGCTACCGCGCGCACCAGCACCGCGCGCTGCTGGCCTACCTCGTCTTCCACAGGGGACGTCCCCAGACCCGGGAGCGCCTGGCCGCCCTGTTCTGGCCCGACGCCGACCCGGCGAGCGGGCGCGCCAACCTCCGGACCGCGCTCTCCGCGCTGCGCCGCCAGCTGGAGGGACCCGGGCTCGCCCCCGGGGGGACCGTGCTCGTCAGCGACGGCCACCTCACCGTCACCCTGTCCGCCGAGGCCGCCGGGAGCGACGTCGCCGCGTTCGAAGGCGGTCTGCGGCGCGCGGTCGCGGCGGGGGCGCGCGGCGAATCCGAGGCGGAGCGTGCCGCCTACGAGGACGCGCTGGCCGCCTGGAGCGGCCCGCTCCTGCCCGGATTCTACGAGGACTGGGCGCTCGCCGAGCGGAACCGTCTCGACGAGGCCTACCGGCGCGCCCTCCTGCGCCTGGGCGAGATCTACCGGCGCGCCGGGGAGCGGCAGCGCGCCCTCGTGCTCGCCCGACAGGCCGTCGTCGCCGACCCCCTCGACGAGGAGGGGCACGCGGCCGCCATCCGCCTACTGCGCGAGATGGACCGCGACGCCGACGCCCGACGCCAGTTCCGGGAGCTGGAAAAGGCGCTCGATCAGGCGTTCGGCATCGAGCCGTCCGACGCGGTCCGCGCCCTCCTGACCGCCGAGGTCGTCCCCGCCCCGAAAAAGCCCGCCGCGCCCGCGCCCGCACCGGGGCCGGCGGAAGAGGTTTCCGCGCCCTCGCCCGT
>DATLHN010000299.1:0-4088 GCA_035539875.1 Armatimonadaceae bacterium | reverse complement strand
AGGTACGACTCGTGGGTGCCGTAGGATGCGCCGTGAAAGTCGGTATTGTTCTTGTAGAGCGCGACGAGCGCGCCGCCGTTGCGCGCCATGCGCCGCTCGGCGCACCGCTGCATGATCCGCTCGCCCGCGCGGTCGTTGGCGATCAGCTCGCGCAGGCGGGTGCACTCCGGCGTGCTGTACTCAGGGTGGCCGTGGTCGTTATAGAGCCGCGCGCCGTTCGGCAGTACGCGGTCGCTGCGGACCTCGATGTCGGTGGAGTGCGGCCTCCCCGACTGCTCGAACTGCGCGTCGGTGGGGTCGACGGATAGGTGGGCGACGGTGAACCCGCGGATGTCGCGGCGGGGATGTTCGTGCTTGTAGTCCCATCCCGTTGCCACCGGGCCGGGAGCGGACTTGACCAGATAGGTCGCCTCGGCAACGAGGTCCTGCGCCCCTTTGCCCTCCACGTAAATGCCGTATTCCGTCTCCAGTCCGATCACGCTTGGTGCTTTGCCTTCTCTCTGAAACTCGTTCGTATTCTACCTGAGGCGGGGCAGGGATGGCCCGCTCTTTCAGTCAGGTGGGGAAAGCGCACGGGGTCGCCCGCGCTACTGCTGCGGGCGACCCCGTTCCGGTCGGATGCCGGCTACCGGGCGTTCGGATTGACGATGTTCACGGTGCCGTCGTTGAAGGTGACTTCGTACCCGAAAGCGTTGTGGAAGAAGTCGTACGGGACGTAGAGCACGTCATCCTCGATGAAAGAGGGCGCGGTCAGCGTCACGCTGTTACCGGAGACGTCCACCGAGGTGGTATCGGGCTGAACCGTCGCCACCCAGGGCGAGATGGTCGCCGTCGCGGTCTTCGTCGTGTTGTCGAAGGAAGTCGTCCCCCCGAGCGCCTCGGTAACGTCCCGAAGCGGGATGAAGTGTTTCCCGTCCTTCAGGAACGGTTCGGTGCTGAGCGTCTTCTCCTGCCCGAGAATAACATACGGCATAGTAAAACCTCTCCTCTCTTCACGGCCCGCGCCACGCTCGTCGCGACGCGCGCTTGGCCGGACACTCTTTACCCTACCTCAATTCGCCGGAAAACCGAGTACGTCAACGCCCGGCCCGATTTCCGGCAGCGCGTCCGGATCGACGGCGGCCGCCACCGCGGCGAGCAGGGCGCGTAGCTTCGGGCCGGACGCCCGCATTTCGGCCTCGACCTCCTCGTGGGTGAGAGGATTCGGGGACAGGCCCGCCCCCGGATTGGTCACGAGCGAGACGCCGGCGTAGTGCAGACCGGCCTCCCGCGCCAGGGTCGCCTCGGGCACGCCGGTCATGCCGACCACGTCCGCGCCCCAAGCGGCGAACAGGCGGACCTCGGCAGGGGTCTCGTAGCGCGGGCCGTCGTTGCAGAGATACGTACCCTTCGGATGCAGGGGCAGGGCGAGCGCCTCCGCGGAAGCCAGCAGCGCCGTACGGAGCTGCGCGGAGTAGGGCTGGGTGAAGTCCGTGTGGACGACCCGGCCTTCCCCCTCGAAGAACGTCTTGCCCGCGCGGTCACGCGTGAAGTCGATCAGGTCGTCGAGGAGCACGAGAGCGCCCGGCGCAAGGTCGAGTCGCAGAGCCCCGACCGCCGTCGTGGCGAGAACACCGCGCACGCCGAGCCGCACAAGCGCGGCGATGTTCGCCCGGTAGTTGATCCGGTGCGGCGGGAGCTTGTGGCCCGAGCCGTGCCGCGCCAGGAACACGATCTCGCGGCCGGAAAGTCGCCCGATAGTGGCCGAAGCGTCCCCCCAGGGAGTGCTGACCACGTGCGCCTCGGGCTCGCCGTCGAGTTCGAAAGAGCCCACGCCGGTACCGCCGATAATCGCCATCCTGCCTGCCATCTCTCACACCTCGCGTTTGTCCGGATTGCCGTTAGTTTGTGGCCCTTCGGAATGCTTCTCCTCCCGCATTGTGTGCGGGGGACAACATAAGGTAAACTATCCCGACTTTGCGCGCGACGGCGGGGTGTTCGAAGCGGCAAGGATGCCTATTCCACCCGCCGAAACACGGGAACGGGGAGACGCCATGGCGGAATTAAGACTCGAGACGCGGACGACGGATCAGGGGATTCCGGTCATCGACCTGGACGGCGACGTGGACTCGTATAACGCACACCTGTTGAAGGATCGGATGGTGCGGCTCATCGAGGGCGGCAGCAGCAACGTCCTCGTCCTGAACATGCGCGGGGTGGAGTTCATAGACTCCACAGGTCTGGGCGCTCTGGTCGTCGGGCTGAAGCGCGCGACGGAGCGGGGCGGGGGCATCCGGATCATCTGCCGGAACGAACAGATCCTCAAGGTATTCGCCATGACCGGGCTCGTGAAAGTGTTCTCCATCTTCGACGACGAAACCGCGGCGCTTTCCGGGTGAGGCGGGGCAAATCCCGTACCACCGATATTTCGCCGCGGGCCGTAGCAGGCAGGGAATTCTCGGCAGCGCGGCGAAAGCAATTCGTATGTTTTCGCCCGGGCAATGAGGCCCCGGCATCGGCGGCGGCACCATTCGGGCCGCAGGCCGCGCGAAGACGGGGTCGGCCAGCCCTCCTGTCCGGCTCTCCCCGAATCGCCGCTTTCGGCCCGGTCGTCTGTTTGATTTTCTTCTGAAGGGATGGTTCAGGTGCGACTTTCACGCAATGCGTTTTTTCGCCTTCTGGCGCCTTCGCTCGCGGCGGCGTGCCTGCTGTCGGTAGGGTGCAAGCCCGCCGACAACGGCGGCGCGGCGGGCGGCGGCAGCGCCGCGGCGGGGGGTGAGATCCTCATCGGCCACTTCGCCTCCATGTCGGGCGACACCTCGACGTTCGGCGTCGAGACCGACAACGGGGTCCGACTGGCGATGAAGGAGATTAACGAGGCGGGCGGGATTCTGGGCAAGAAGGTGCGGGTGGATACGCAGGACGACCAGAGCAAGCCCGAAGAGGCGAAGACCGTCGTCACCGGCTTCGCCGCGGACCCGAACGTCGTCGCCGTTATCGGCGAGGTGGCCTCTACCCGGTCGCTCAACGCGGCTCCGGTGCTCCAGCGCGCGGGAATCCCGATGGTCTCCCCGTCCTCCACCAACCCTGCCGTCACCAAGGTGGGCGACTACATCTTCCGCGTCTGCTTCATAGACCCGTTCCAGGGCTCCGTCATGGCGAAGTTCGCCCGCGAGGACCTGAAGGTGAGCAGGGCCGCCATCCTGCGCGACCAGCAGAGCGACTACTCGGTGGGACTCGCCGACGTCTTCAAGCGCGAGTTCGAGAAGCTGGGCGGCACGGTCATCAAGGACGTCTCCTACAACGCCAAGGATCACGACTTCCGTTCGCAGCTTGCTCAGGTGAAGGACGCCGAGGCGATCTTCATACCCGGCTATTACGGCGAGGTAGGTACCATCGCCCGCCAGGCGCGCGAGCTGGGAATCAAGGCCCCGCTGATGGGCGGGGACGGCTGGGACTCGGAGAAGCTAATCGAGGGCGCGGGCGGCGCGGGCAAGGCGCTGGAGGGCTGCTACTTCTCGAACCACTACTCCAAGGACGACAAGAGCAACGAGCGGAGCCAGAAGTTCGTCGAGGCGTACACCAAGGAGTACGGGAAGGCCCCGTCGGGTCTCGCGGCCCTCGGGTACGACGCAATGATGATCGTGGCGGACGCCATTAAGCGGGGCGGAGCGGCGGAGCGCGACAAGATCAAGGAAGCGCTGGCCCAGACCAAGGACTACCCTGCGGTGACCGGCGACATCACCATTGACGCCAATCGGAACGCGACGAAGCCCGCGGTCGTTCTGGAGATTCAGGGCGCGGAGTTCGTTTACAAGAAGACCATTCAGCCGGAGGCGGGCGCGTAGAGCGTCCGCCTTCTCGCGCTGGCCCCCTCTATGGATCAATTCCTTCAGCAGATCATCAACGGCGTTCAGTTAGGCAGCATCTATGCCCTGATCGCCCTCGGGTACACGATGGTGTACGGCGTCCTGCGCCTCATCAACTTCGCCCACGGAGATGTGTTCATGATCGGGGCCTTCGTCGGCTTTTACGCCGCGAAGGCCCTGAAACTGACGGAGCAGCCGACCCTCGGCGGCGCACTGCTCACGCTCCTGCCGGTGCTCCTG
>DATLHN010000298.1:0-1881 GCA_035539875.1 Armatimonadaceae bacterium | reverse complement strand
CGCGCCCGCGTCGCCGACCACCGTCGCGCCGAGGCTCAGCAGCGTCCGGGAGCGCAGCGAGCAGCGCATCGACGCAGTCCCTTCGCTGCCGTCCGCGCCGCGCAGCCGGAAGTCGGCTTCCATCGCGCGGTCGATTCGCGGGTCGTCGGCGAGGAGCGCCACCGCTGACGTCACTTCCATCGCGGCGGCGTCGCCGAGCAGTCGGATGAGGTCGATGGCGTAGCACCCGAGGTCCATGGTCGCGCCGCCCGCCAGGTCGTAGCGGTAGCGGATGTCGCGCGGGGAGAGCAGCGGGACGCAGAACCGGGCCTCGACCGAGCGCACCGCGCCGATCTCCCCCGAGGCGACGATCTCCCGGGCGCGCGCCGCGAGCGGGTGGTGCCGGTAGTGGAGCGCCTCCATGACGATCAGGCCCGGCTTCCGCGCATCGACTTCGGCGGCGATCCGCTCCGCCGCGGCCGCGTTGGACGCCAGCGGCTTTTCGCACAGGACGTGCTTGCCCTCCGCCAGCGCGCGCTCGGTCCACTCCGCGTGCAGCGCGTTGGGCAGGGCGACGTAGACCGCGTCGATCTCCGGGTCTTCGACGAGCGCCCGGTAGCTGTCGTGAGCCCGCGGCAGCCCGTGCCGACGCGCGAACGCGCGGGCGCGCTCCGGGTCGCGCGCGGCCACGGCGTGGACCGCGACGCCCTCCTCACCCCCGATCCGACGCGCGGGGCCGATCAGGGCGGGCGGCGCGATGGACGCCGCGCCGAGGACGCCGAATCGCAGCGGGCGCTGCCCGCGGTCGTGGCCGGTTGTATCAGGTCGTTCCGTACCGGGAATTCTACCCCGGGCGGACGGCGCGTCGCCTCCCTCTCTCTCGTCCCCGCGTCGGCGGCGCGATTACCGGGTAAGACCCTCATGAACGCGCCCGCCGTGCGAGTCGACCCCGTGCAGGCAGTGAGAACCGACAAGGAGCAGCCCTCATGAGTGACGGCAGCAGCAGCAATAAACCCCTCCGCATACTCGGCATCGCCGGGAGCCTCCGCAAGCAGTCGTACAACCGCGCCGCCCTGCGCGCCGCCACCCAGCTCGTGCCGGACGGCGCGACCATCGAGGTCTTCGAGCTGGACGGCATCCCCGGCTTCAACGAGGACGAAGAGCAGAACCCGCCCGAGAAGGTCGCGGAGTTGAAGCGGCGCATCCGCGAGGCGGACGCGATCCTGTTCGTCACTCCGGAGTACAACTACTCCGTGCCCGGCGTGCTCAAGAATGCCATCGACTGGGCGTCGCGCCCCTACGGCGACAGCGCGTGGTCGGGCAAGCCGGTCGCGGTCATGGGGGCGTCCATCGGCAGCATCGGCACGGCGCGGGCGCAGTACCACCTGCGCCAGATGTTCGTCTTCCTCAACATGTTCCCGGTCAACCAGCCGGAGGTCATGATCGCCAACGCGAGCCAGCGCTTCGACGCCGACGGCAACCTGACCGACGCCGACACGAAAGAGTTTATCCGCAAGCTGCTGCTGGAACTCGTGAACTGGACCCGGCGCATCGCGCCGAAGAGCGGCGGGGAGGCGTGAGGCAATGAACGGCAAACGAGGACTGGGATCGACCGCAAGCGCGGCGGCGTTACTGATCGCCGGAGGTACCCTGGGGTGCCAGTACGTGCCGACCCGGACGTCGTCCGCGCCGCTGCCGGTGGAGAAGCCGCTCGAGGTCCGGCCGGTCTCGATGGCGTACCAGCCCGAGGAGCAGCGCGTCGTCGAGGTCGTCGAGCGGGTCTCCCCCGCCGTCGTCAGCATCAGCCCCGGCCGGGGCATGGGCTCCGGCTTCTTCATCCGCGAGGACGGCACGATCCTGACCAACGCCCACGTCGTCGGCCAGGCGCGCGAGGTCGCGGTC
>DATLHN010000297.1:0-6190 GCA_035539875.1 Armatimonadaceae bacterium | reverse complement strand
GAGCGAGATGCCGGCGTAGGTCCACGCCGCGTCGTTCACGGCACGGTTGGAGAACTGGCCCGCCGCCTCGACCGTCTCGCCGATGTCGATCCCCTTCGCCGCCGCCTCCCGGATGCTCGCGGTGGGGTAGTAGCAGCCGGTGACGATGTAGTCGGCCAGGCCGGCCCAGCCGGTCGCGCGGAACGACTCGTTCAGGAAGCGCAGCCCGGCCCGGAAGTCGTCCGCGGCCCAGTTCGCGCCGACGTCCGGGTAGTCCGGGTACCACGAGCCGACGTAGGTGGCGACGGTAAGGGTGGACCGAATGCCCTTCGCCGTACGCACGACCTCGGCGAGGAAGTTGCGCAGGTTCAGCGCGCGGTAGGTCAGCCAGGCGTCGTACAGCGGCCCGGGGACCGTGGCGCGCTCGAGCGACGGGAACTGGTAGCGGAAGCGCAGGACGTCGTCCGGCCAGTTGACGGATTTGCCCACGTACGCCTCGAAGCCGCGCTTCGCCTCGTCGGAGAAGTCGCCGTCCAGCCCCGCGTAGCGCAGGCGGTCGTCGAAGATGATCCCGTCCACGGCGTAGTTCGTCACCACCTCCGCGACGATGTCGAGCAGGCGGCGGCGCACGTCCTCGCGGAACGGGTTGGTGACGAGCGGCACCTGACGGCGGGGCCGCTGCCCGATCGGCACGTAATTGGGCGTCTGCTCCAGCGTCAGCGTCTGCCCCACTCCCGCCCGGGTGCGCAGGAACTCCGCCGCCTTGTCGATGCCGACCAGCGCCGCGCCGCCCTCGGGCAGGGCGGGCTTCAGCGATGCGAACGCCGTGCCCAGCACCTGCGCCACCACGCGCCCGTTCTTGTCCAGGAGCGCGACCATCGCAGCCTCGGGCTTGCGCTTGGGCAGGTCCGCGAGCACGCGCTCGGCGCTCCGGTAGAGGCCGATCGCGTTCGCGTCCTCGGGCAGCTCGTCCGGGCGCGCGGAGAGCGGGTGCATGGCCGTCGTTACCGGGTCCGTACCCGCCTTCACGCGCAGGGTCTCCTCGTAGAGGATGGTCTGCCACTCGGGGTGCTCGTAACCCGGCCCCTTCTGGAAGAGCATGTGCCCCTCGGAGAAGGCGTTGAAGTTGACGATCAGGCCCAGTCCCTGGGCGCGCGTCTCGGCGGCGAAAACCGCGAGCGGATCGAAGTCGGCGGGGAGCGTCTTCTTCTCCTGCCCCTGCTTCTGCCACTCGGTGATCTTGGGGGCGAATTTGCTCGGGTACGTGACCTGCCCGATGATCGGCTTGGCCTCGAAGCAGACGGTGTTGAACCCGGCGGCCTTGATCTGCCGCACGAGCGCCTGTATCTTCTCGGCGGTGTTGAACTTTTCCAGGTTCGCGGTCGCGTCGATCCACAGCATGCGCGCCTGGAGGTTCTTCGCCCGCGCCGTCTGCTGCGCGAACCCGTAGCCGTTGTTCTCCTCGTCGAGCGGCGGCGCGGGCAAGTGCGGGAACGGGACGTACGGCTCCACTCGCGGCGGCGGCGGCACCGAGATCGGCGCGGGGGGCGAGCCGGCGGCGCTCCCGGGCGTCGTCGGCGGAGGCGGCGTCTGCTGGCGTGCGTGGGCGGGGCGGGCGAAAGACATGGCGGCGGCGACGGTAAGGAGGGCGGAAACGGCGATAAGAGAAGCGGCACGGCGGTGGTAGCGACGGCGGCGGAAGCGGTTCAAGAGGGGCGCATCTCCTTCGAACGGGCGAAAGGCGGAAGCCGGGCACAGGTTCGCCTACACGCCGTATGTATCCTGCCCGACGCGCGGCAAAACGCCGGGCCTCCGACCCGGAAAGGTCGGAGGCCCGGCGAACGACGGTCGGCTTCAGCGCGGACTACTGCGGGGTGAGTACCGTGTCGATCGGGATCGCATTGCCGTTGCTCGCCCGGATGTTCTCCTTGAGCAGCGGGACGCCGTTGACGCGCAGGTCCGGCCCGTCCTGCGTCACGGTCAGGAAGTCGCCGGAGAGGGTAGCCAGCTTGGTGCCGCTCGCCATCTTCGCGACGTCACCGTAGGCGTAGCGCCCTGTGGTGATGTGGAGCTGCACAAGACGCTTCTTCTGTTCGGCGTTCAGGTTGCCCAGCGACATGTTCTCGGGCAGGTTGCGGAACGCCTGCTCGGTCGGCGCGAAGACGAGGAACGGCCCCGCGCCCGCGTCGTCGAGCGGTTCGCGCAGCCCGGTCTCCTGGGCGGCGGCGGTATAGGTGTTGAAGCGCGCGTCGCGGCTCAGGACCTGCCACAGTGTGTTGGTCGGGCTGCCCGTCACCACCGCGCCGGCCGCCTCGCTCACCGCGCCCGCCGCGCCGCCGGCGTTTCCGGAGATGACCGAGGCCACGCCGTAGGCGACCAGACCCAGGACGGACGCCTGGATGACGTCCCGGTTCGAAAGGCCATTGATCCCGAGGAAGTCGCCGCCGTCGTCGTCGCCCGTATCCGTGTAATCATCCTGCGCCAGCGCGGTCACCCCGGTAACGGGAACCTGCGTGGCGACGAAACCGGCAATAGCCAGCGCGACACCGATCCGAAGAAATTTATTCCTGAGCTTCATGTCCACTCCCTGCTGAAAAACCGCCTGTGCATCCGTCGAAATGCAAATTGGCGCGTCCCACTTCTGCGGCACGCTGAGCCATTATACCCGAATCCACCCTCTTTACTCAGTCGATTTGCCCTCGCCCACACCGGTTTTTAAACAATTTAGCAGCCGTGCGTACTCTTCGGTCGCCCGCCGGAAGGGCGCGGTACACTGACGGTAAGGACCATGCCCACCCCGAACCTCCCCTTCTTCGACTACCACAGCCACCACGACCGCTGCGGACACGCCGTCGGCGGCATGGCGGGCTACATCGACGCCGCGCGCGCACTCGGCATGGCCGAGTTCGGCGTCTCCGACCACGGTCCCTGCTACTGGCGACCCGGCGACCACGCCCAGCCGGGGACGCAGATGGCGAACTCGGAGCTGGCGAGCTACGTGGCCGAGGCGCGCGCGCTCCAGTCCGACTACGCGCGTTCCATTACCGTTAAGGTCGGCATCGAGGCGGACTTTATCGAGGGCCGCGAAGAGGAGCTGGCGCGCCTGCTCGACGCGCACCCGTTCGACTATGCCCTCGGGTCGGTGCACTACGCCGCCGGGGCCAGCATCTTCAAGCGCGACCGCTGGCAGTCGCAGCGGGCGGAGGACGTCTTCGCGGACTACTACCGGCAGGTCGCGCTCGCAGCCGGATCAGGCCTCTTCGACGTCCTCTCGCACCTGACCGCCGTGGAGGCGTACGCCCCGCCGATTCCCGAGGCGCTGGCCGACGCCCTGTACCGCCCGGCCGCGGACGCGGTCGCGGCGGCGGGCTGCGTCGTCGAGGTCAACACCTCCGGATACCGGAAGATGGGCGGCGACGAGCCGTTCCCCAACCGCCGCATGCTCCGCCTCCTGATCGAGCGGGGAGTGCCCCTGACCTTCGGGTCGGACTGCCACAAGCCGGAGGAGGTCGGCTTCGCGCGGGACCGCGTCGCCGCGATCCTCGCGGAGCTGGGGTTGGCCGGGCGGCAGCCCGAGCCGGTCACCGTCCGCCGCGGTTCCCTGCTCGCCTACCGCACCGACTGACCGTCGCCCTACCGCTGCCGCCGCCTACTTCACCACAAGGACCGAGCAGGGAGCGTGGTGGATGACCCCCGTCGAGACGCTGCCGAGCATCAGCGCGGCGAAGGCCCCCAGGCCGCGCGCGCCGACCACGATCAGGTCCGCCTTCTCCTCCTTCGCCGCCGCGACGATGCGGTCGGCGGGGTGGCCCTGCTCCCGGCGCGCGTGGAACGTTATCCCCGCCCGCTCGGCCTGCTCCTCCGCCTCCTCCTCGATGCGGTCCTGCGTCGCCTCGGTCGCGCGGTGGATGATCTCCATCTGTTCACTCACCTGGAGCGGGTTGAACAGGGCGTTGATCCCCCGCGTCGTCTCCGCGACGGTTATTAGAACGAGTTCCGCGCCGCACCGCTTCGCCATCTCGACCGCCGTCCGCACCGCGGCTTCCGAATGGTGAGAGCCGTCCGAAGCTACCAGTATCTTCCCGTACATGGGCCGTGCATCGCTCCTTCGAAAAACCCGCGATTGGTCTACCGGCCGATTCCGGTAAACTGTCCTGACAGTGTATAATACGCGCCGAAAGCAAGCCCGCGCATCGGCGTTTCGGAGGATGCGTTGAATCTAGCGAACCTTCTGGACTTTTCCTGGGTCTCCCAGACCTCGGCCTGGGTCGGGCTCCTGACTCTCGTCGCGCTCGAGGTCGTCCTGGGCATCGACAACATCGTCTTCATCAGTATCCTCTCCGGCAAGCTCCCGCCGGAGCAGCAGCCGAAGGCCCGGAAGATGGGGCTCATCCTCGCGGTGATCCCGCGCATCCTCCTGCTGCTCGCGCTCGGGTGGGTCCTCGCGCTGGAAAGGCCGCTCTTTACCCTGCCCTTTCCCGACCCCGGCCACCCGGACCAGCGGCTCGGCATCTCCGGGCAGGATCTGATCGTCATCGTCGGCGGTCTGTTCCTGCTGGCGAAGGCGACCCACGAGATACACCACAAGCTGGAAGGGGCGGAGCACCTGGAGGGCGAGAACGGCGCGGGCGGCAAGCCTCCCGTTGCCTCGTACGCCGGCGTCCTCGCGCAGATCATGGCGCTCAACATCGTCTTCTCGCTCGACTCGATCATCACCGCCATCGGCATGATCCCCAAGGAGCAGGTCGCGGTCATGATCATCGCGGTCCTGATCGCCACCGCGATCATGGCCGTATCGGTCAACTCCGTCAGCGCCTTCGTCGAGAAGCACCCGACGGTCAAGATGCTGGCGCTCTCGTTCCTGCTGCTGATCGGCACCACGCTGATCGTCGAGGGCGTCCACTTCCACATCCCGAAGGGCTATGTCTATTTCGCGATGGGCTTC
The DNA here is from genome assembly GCA_035539875.1 of Armatimonadaceae bacterium. Taxonomy (GTDB): domain Bacteria; phylum Armatimonadota; class Armatimonadia; order Armatimonadales; family Armatimonadaceae; genus CALEKU01. The sequence continues at coordinate 1,266 of DATLHN010000297.1, read as the reverse complement.
TCGATGTTCGTGGAGGTTCTGAACCTGCGGTCGCGCCGCAAGGGCAAGGAGCCGGTCCACCTCCGGGAGCCGCACCTGTGAGCAACCTCGTCTACGGCGGCCTGGCCGCCGGCTTCTGGAAGCGCAAGCCGCTGATCGGCATGGTCCACCTCGGGCCACTCCCGGGCAGCGCGCGCTACGACGCGGACGCGCTGCCGCTCGGCGCCGTCCTGGCGCGGGCGGAGGAGGACGCCCGCGCGCTCGCGGAGGGGGGCGCGGACGCGATTATGGTGGAGAACTTCTTCGACGCCCCGTTCGCCAAGGACAGCGTCCCGCCGCACACCCTCGCGGCATTGACCCGAGCCGTGCTGGCCGTACGCGCGGCGGCCGGGCCGGACCTGCCGCTCGGGGTCAACTGCCTGCGTAACGACGCCCGCTCCGCGCTCGCCGTCGCGCACGTCTGCGGGGCGCAGTTCGTCCGCATCAACGTCTACGTGGGCGCGGCGGTCACGGACCAGGGCATCATCGAGGGGGCGGCGCGGACGGCGGTGCTCTACCGGCGGGAGCTGGGCGCGGACGTGGCGATATTCGCGGACGTCTTCGTGAAGCACGCCGCGCAGCTCGGCGACGGCTCGGTGCGGCTGGAGGACGCGGCGAAGGACGCGGTCCTGCGGGGACTGGCGGACGCGCTGATCCTGAGCGGGGCGGCGACGGGTTCGGCGACCGACCCGGACGAGCTGCGGCGGGTGCGGGCGGTCCTGCCGGACGCCCCGCTGCTGGTGGGAAGCGGCATGAGCGCGCAGAGCAGCGGGGCGCTGCTCGCCTACGCGGACGGCGCGATCGTGGGCACCAGCCTGAAGGAGAACGGGGACGTTTCCGCCCCCGTGGACCCGGCGCGCGTCCGCGCCCTGCGCGCCGCGATGGACGCCGCGGCGGGCGCGCGGGGCGCGTAATTCCTCGCTACCGCAGCCTCTTCAGCGTCGGCCCCTGCGGGGTGTCGCCCAATTCCCAGCCGAGCGCGGCGATCTCGGCGCGCAGGGCGTCCGCGCGGCCGAAGTCGCGCGCCTTGCGCGCGGCCTGCCGCTCCTCGACCAGCGCCCAGACCTCGGCGGGGGCCTGCTCCTCTTCCCGGGTGACCGCGCGCGCCTCGAAGTCGAGCGCGAGGACCGGGTCGAACGCCTTCCAGAGGCGCGGCGAGGCGTAGGTGTGCAGGGTCGCGACCGCCTTGGGGACGTTCAGGTCGTCGTTGAGGGCGGAGAGCACCTCGTCGTGGGCCGACCGGAACGC
>DATLHN010000296.1:0-1737 GCA_035539875.1 Armatimonadaceae bacterium | reverse complement strand
GCATCGCGCAAAGGCACAAAGGCATCGCGAGTTCCATCGTCGTTCCTTCCGGAGGGACCCGGGGCCGCCGCTTGTTCCGCAGCGCGCCCTCTCCCGCTCCTGTAATTCAAAACGCCGCGATGGTCGTGGGAGATACGGAAGAAGAATCTAACGAAGGTGGCGGTCCACGTGCGGAATGGCCCCGACCTGAAAGTCGTCCTGGTAGACGGCCAGGCCCGCGAACGCGGTGGTGACCCTCTCGACGTCGTAGCCGTGATCGGTCAGGATGCGGGCCAGCTCCCACGTTCTGCCGATGTGCTGCGCGGCCGACGGCTTGTACCAGTAGATCGCCCGTTCGTCGCGCTGGCTGGCGTGCGGGACGGGCAGGTGCAGCCGGAACCATTCCAGAAGTTCCTCGACCCGCTCGCGTTCGTCGGCGCTGATCTCGCCGTGTTCCAGCAGGTCCCCGGCGGCGACGAACACCCCGGCGTCCCGTCTCGACCTGTCGAACCGCTGATGCACGACGAATCGCACGTACACGAGGCTGCGCTCCCTTTCTGGTCGCCGGTATCTTACCCCGGCGTGCCCGCCCGATGCCGTCGGGTCGGCGGCGATTCGGGCGGGCGAAGGAAACGTCCTGCCCCGGGGCGAAGCGGGCAAGTGTCATGATACCCCGTGCGCCGTCTCTCGGAAGCGCCGCCGTCGTCATCCTGAACCCGGAGACGCAGGAGGTGCTCCTGCACAAGCGGGAGGACTTCCGGGTCTGGTCGCTGCCCGGGGGGCGCATCGAGCCGGGCGAGACGTGGGAGGAGGCGGCCGTCCGGGAGACGTTCGAGGAGACGGGCTACCGCGTGCGGATCGACCGCCTGGTCGGCGAGTACCGGCGTCCGCAGATGCCAGGCGGCGGCGACCTCGCGTACGTCGCCCTGGCGCGCGTCGAGGGCGACGGCCCGGCCGCCGCGTACGGATGGGAGACGGTGGCGCTCGGCTGGTTCCCCGTGACCGCCCTGCCGCGGAGCCTGTCCCGCTTCGGCCGCGTCTACGTCGCCGACGCGCTCGCCGCACTCCCGGAACCCGTAAAGCGGACGCTGTACGTGCCGTGGTACGAGGCGGTCGCGATCCGGCTGCTGCTGCGGCTCCGCAGTCTCCGGAACCGTCTCCTCAAGCGGCACACGAACGGAGCGTAGCGGGATCGCGGTGCGGAGTTCGGCGGCGAGTCCGCCCCGGGGGTCCCGGCCGAACCCGGGCCTCCCCCGGGACGCGAGGGCGCACCGGGCAGGGACCGGGACCTCCCGCGCCGAACTGACGGGTAGCAGAACAAGACCCGGACCGGAGGCCCACCAGCGCTCGCCCATGTTCCTGTACGTCATCCGCCACGCCGACCCCGACTACCCCAACAACACGATCACCGCGCACGGACACGAGGAGGCGAAGGCGCTCGCCCAGCGCCTGGCCGCCGAAGGCCTGACCCGCATCTACACGTCGCCGCTCGGGCGCGCCGTGGACACTGCCCGCTACACCGCCGAGGCCACCGGCATCGAGCCCGTGGTCGAGGACTGGACCTGCGAGATCCGCATCCCCGCCGTCGAGCAGGGCGATTACGGAAAGCTGGCACCGTTCAACCTGGCGGGCGAGGTCATCCGCGCGGACCTGGAGGCGTGCCTCTCGCACGGCGGCGTCGCCTGCCTCCCGTACGTGAAGGACACCCCGATCGCCGAGTGCGCGCAGTCCATCCGCGACGCGTCCGACGCGTTCCTG
>DATLHN010000295.1:0-4895 GCA_035539875.1 Armatimonadaceae bacterium | reverse complement strand
GCGCCCGCCCGTGCCCCCGGGGCCGGTCGTGGAGGAGACGGCGGGCAAGTTCACGAAGGCCGCGACCTACCAGGACCTTCTGGGCGACGAGTACGACGCGCGCCTGTTCGAGCACTACGCGACCACGCAGATCGCGCGCGTAGACACCGACAGCGGGAAGATCACGCCGGTCGGCAAGCCGGACCTGTACCTCGGCGTCGCCCCGTCCCCGGACGAGAAGTTCCTGCTCGTCAGCCGCCTGAAGCGCCCGTTCTCCTACCGGGTGCCGTACTTCTACTTCGCGCGGACGGTGGAAGTGTGGAACGCCGACTCGGGCCAATCGATCCGGACCATCGCCGACCTGCCGGTCAGCGACGAGGTGCCGCCGCAGGGCGTGACGACCGGCCCGCGCAGCATCACCTGGCAGGCGAAGAAGCCCGCGACGCTGCTCTGGGTCGAGGCGCTCGATGAGGGCGACCCTCTCAAGAAGGTGCCGCACCGCGACAAGGTGCTGACCGCGTCCGCGCCGTTCACGACCCGCGAGGCCCCACGCGAGGTGCTCCGCCTCCAGCACCGGTACAGCGGCTGGGACTGGACGGACCGGGAGGACGAGGTCTTCGTCGCCGAGTACGACCGCGACCGCCGCTGGCGCACGACCTACTTCCTCGACCTGAAGGACCCCGACAAGTCGAAGCGGGTCCTGTTCGACCTGTCCGTGAACGACGCCTATAACGACCCGGGCGCGCCGATCTACACGCTCAAGCCGGACGGCGAGCGCGTCATGCTCCAGGACGGCGACTTCATCTACCTGGCCGGGCGGGGGGCGTCCCCGGAGGGCGACCGCCCGTTCCTGGACAAGATGAACCTCGTGACCGGCGCGAAGGAGCGGCTCTTCCAGAGCGACACGGAGAGTTACGAGTCGTTCCTCGCCTTCCCGGACACGGAGAGGCGCGACGTGATCCTGACGTCGTACCAGACCACGAAGCAGCCGGTCAACTACTACCGCCACGACCTCAAGGCGGGGAAGCGGGTCGCGCTCACCGACTTCAAGGACCCGCACCCGCAGATCACCGGCCTCTCGAAGGAACTGGTGAAGTACCAGCGGGAGAAGGACGGGGTCCCGCTCTCGGGGACGCTCTACCTGCCGCCGGACTACGACCCGAAGTCCGGCAAGAAGCTGCCGCTGGTCGTCTGGGCGTACCCGCAGGAGTTCAGCGACGCCAGCACGGCGGGGCAGGTGCGCGGTTCCACGCGGACGTTCACGCGCCTCGCGGGCACGTCGCCGCTGTGGTTCGTGACGCAGGGCTACGCGGTCCTCTACGACGCCACCATGCCGGTCGTCGGTGATCCGGAGACGATGAACGACACGTTCGTCGAGCAGATCGTCGGCGCGGCGAAGGCGGCCATCGACGAACTGGACAAGCGCGGCATCATCGACCGCAACCGGGTGCTCGTCTCCGGCCACTCCTACGGCGCGTTCATGACCGCGAACCTGCTCGCGCACTCGGACCTGTTCGCGGCGGGGATTGCGCGCTCGGGCGCGTACAACCGGACGCTCACTCCGTTCGGCTTCCAGTCGGAACGTCGCTCCTACTGGGAGGCGCGCGACGTCTACCACAACCTGTCGCCGTTCACCTTCGCCAATCAGGTGAAGGAGCCGATCCTGCTGATCCATGGTCAGGCGGACAACAACCCGGGCACCTACACGGTCCAATCCGAACGGTACTACCAGGCGCTCCAGGCGAACGGCGCGACCGCGCGCCTCGTGCTGCTGCCGTACGAGAGCCACGGCTACCAGGCGCGCGAGTCCATCCTGCACGTGCTGGCCGAAATGTTCGAGTGGGCCGACAAGTACGTGAAGAACCGCCCGCCCGCTCACGAAAAGAAGCAGGCGGAGTAGGACAGGGTCGGCACGATAGAATAGGGGCTGGGGGCGGATAGTCCGCCCCAGCCCCTTTACTTTGCCTTGCGAGGATAAGCCGCCGTGCCGATCGACCCCAAAGTCTACCGCGAAATGGGCCTGAACGACGCCGAGTATCAGCAGATACTCGACACGCTCGGCCGCGAGCCGACCTACACCGAGATCGGCATGTACGCCGTCATGTGGAGCGAGCACTGCGGCTACAAGTACTCCCGGCCGGTGCTGCGCCTCTTCGCCGAGTACAAGAAGGCGCAGGAGACGGGCGCGCTGGAAAACGCGGGCGTCGTGCCGCTCGGGGATACCGGCTACGGCATCGTCTTCAAGATGGAGTCCCACAACCACCCGTCGGCGGTCGAGCCCTACCAGGGCGCGGCGACCGGCGTCGGCGGCATCCTGCGCGACATCTTCACGATGGGCGCGCGGCCGGTCGCCTCGCTGAACTCCCTGCGCTTCGGCCCGATCGAGGGCGAAGGGCCGACCGTCGCGCGCAACCGCTACCTGTTCGAGCACGTCGTCAAAGGGGTGGGAGACTACGGCAACTGCGTGGGCGTCCCGACCGTGGGCGGCGAGATCTACTTCCACCCGTGCTACAACGGCAACCCGCTGGTCAACGCCATGAGCGTCGGGCTGGTCAAGACCGCGGACATCGCGTCCGCGCGCTCGACCGGGGTGGGGAACCCGGTGCTGTACGTCGGCTCCGCCACCGGGCGCGACGGCATCCACGGCGCGACCTTCGCCAGCGTTGAGCTGACCGAGGAGAGCGAGGCCAAGCGGCCCAACGTCCAGGTCGGCGACCCGTTCACCGAGAAGCTGCTGATCGAGGCGACGCTGGAGGCGCTGAACACCGGGCGCATCGCAGGCATCCAGGACATGGGCGCGGCGGGCCTGACCTGCGGCACCTGCGAGATGAGCGCGAAGGGCGACCTGGGCATGGACATCGACGTCACCTGGGTGCCGCGCCGCGAGTCCGGCATGAGCGCCTACGAGGTCATGCTCTCCGAGTCGCAGGAGCGCATGCTGGCCGTCGTCGAGAAGGGGCACGAGGACGAGGTCGCCGCGGTCTTCCGGAAGTGGGGCCTGAACGCGGCGGTCATCGGGCACGTCACCGACACCGGGCGCGTGGTCGTGCGGGATGGCGGGAAGATCGAGGCGGACGTCCCCGCGAAGTCGCTGGCCGACGACTGCCCGACGTACTACCTCGACGCCGCCGAACCGGCCTACATCGCCAAGGTGCAGAGCGCGGACCTTTCCGCGCTGCCCGAGCCGTCGGACTACAACGTCGTGCTCCTGAACCTGCTCTCGTCACCGACCGTCGCGAGCAAGCGGTGGGTGTGGGAGCAGTACGACACGATGGTCCAGACCCAGACCGAGACGCTGCCCGGGCGCGGCGACGCCGCGGTGCTGTCCCTGCGCGACGCGGGCGGGCGGCGCATCGCGATGACCACGGACTGCAACCCGCGCTTCTGCTACCTGGACCCGTTCGTCGGCGCGCAGATCGCGGTGGCGGAAGCGGCGCGCAACATCTCCTGTACCGGTGCGGTTCCGAAGGCGGTCACCGACTGCCTGAACTTCCCGTCGCCGGAGAAGCCGGAGGGCTTCTGGCAGTTCCGCCGCGCGGTCGAGGGAATGGCCGCGGCCTGCGAGGTCTTCAAGACCCCCGTCGTCTCCGGGAACGTCTCCTTCTACAACGAGACGCCGGAGGGTGCCATCTACCCGACCCCGACCGTCGGCATGGTCGGCGTCTTCGACGAGGGCGTGACGCCCTGCGGACTGGCGTTCCAGGAGGACGGCGACCTGATCTACCTCCTGCGCCCGCTCGGCTGGGAGAACGAGGACGGCATCGGCGGCAGCGAGTACCTGAGCCGCGTGCTCGGCCGCGACGAGGGGACGCCGCCGCGCCTGGAATTGACCGAGGAGAAGAACGTTCAGGAGGCGGTCCGCACGGCCATCGCGCAGGGACTCCTGCGAAGCGCGCACGACTGTTCCGAGGGCGGCGCGCTGGTGAGCATCGCCGAGTCCTGCCTGGCGGGGAACGTCGGCGCGGAGGTGCGCTTCGCGGTGCCGGACTTCGGCGGGCAGTCCTGGCCCGCGATCCTGTTCGGCGAAGCCTGTTCGCGCGTGCTCGTCACCGTGAAGCACGGCGCGGACCTCGACCAGCTTCTGAACGTCGCGGACCAGGCGGGGGTCGAGGCGATCTACGTCGGGCAGGTGAAGAACAACAACCGCCTCGACGTCGCGGGCCTCGTGGACCTGCCCCTGCCGCAGCTCCGCGACGCCTACGAGGGTGCCATCCCGCGCCTCATGGCCCGAAAATGAGCCAGCGGCCCCGCGTCGGCGCGATCCGCTGGGACGCCTGGCACGGCGACCGGGGCGGGCCGGGCCGCGCGGTGCAGCGCTCGCTCGGCCCGCGCGAGTGGCACGCCCGCCTGCCGTTCTACGCCCGTGTCCTGGGCGACGACAGGGTGGAGATCGACGGCTCCAGGCAGGAGGTCACGGACCGGGAGATAGAGTACGCCCGGCGTGGCGGGCTCGACCACTGGGCGTTCCTCGCGTACGAGCCGGACGACCCGATGAGCCTCGGCCTGAAGCGGTACCTCGCCAGCCCGAAGCGCGACCGGCTCCGCTTCTGCCTCGCCACCGAACTTGGGAGGTGGGGCAGTGCGACGTTCCGGGACCACGTCGCCGCGATGCTCGCCGAGAAGGGCTATGTGACGGTCGCGGGCGGTCGCCCGCTCCTGTACCTGGGCTTTCTGTCGGACGAGACGGTCCGCAAGGGCTGGGGCGGCCCGGACGGATTGCGCGCCGCCCTTTCCGATTTCCGGAAGCGCGCCGCGAAGGCGGGCTCGGGCGACCCCTACCTGGTGATCCTCGACTTCGACCCCGCACAGGGGCAGAAGTGGGCCGCGCTGCTCGGCGCGGACGCCATTAGTTCCTACGCCACCGAGGGCGGCGGGAAGGACGCGCCGTACGCCGCGCTCGCCGCGCACGCGGAAGC
>DATLHN010000294.1:0-3251 GCA_035539875.1 Armatimonadaceae bacterium | reverse complement strand
CGCCTGAGGGGCTGGGTCTGCAGGTGGCCGCGTACCTGAACGGGCTGGCGGAGGCGGCGTCCGAAGGGCGGCGCTTCGCGCTGGACTGCCTCCGGCGCGGCGAGATCGACCGGGCGCAGGAGATGCTGGCGGACATGGACGAGATCCTGTCGGTCCTGACGACGGTGGACTACCCGGACGCGCTGACGAGCGGGCTGCGGCGCACGTGCGACGCCCTGCGCGCGGTGGTCGAGCGCACCCGCGGCGACGTCACCCTGGCCGTACTCCAGGAGCGCCACGTCCGGCGGCTCGAAGGGGGAACGCAGTCATGATGACCCGGCGCGAAGCGGCGCTCGCCCTTGCCGCCACCCTCCTGCTACCCTTCCCGACCGCGTACGCCCAGGCGGTGCGGACGCCGAAGCCGGGATCGGCGGAGCGCAAGGCGCTGATGGACGCGCTGCGGGTCCCGATAGAGAAGAAACTCAAGCGCCCCGTGATCTTCAAGGTGGACGTCCTCAAGGTCCAGGGAAACTGGGCCTTCCTGCGCGGCGCCCCACTCCAGAAGAACGGGAAGCCGATGGACTACCGGGGCACGGTCTATGCGGAAGCGATCAAAGAAGGCGCGTTCGACGACTCGGTCTGCGCCCTCTTCAAACGCGAGCGGGGAAAGTGGAAGCTCGTGACCCACGCCCTGGGAAACACCGACGTCGCCTGGGACACCTGGGACGAGGATTACGGCGCCCCGCCCGCGATCTTCAAGTAGGCCATCGCGAGCGGAACGGCGTCGGCGCGGCGTCAGGCCCGGGTGCCACACTCGGGGCAAAACTTCGCCCCGGGCTGGAGTTTCACGCCGCAGTTCGCGCAGTGCTTCTCGGCGGGCCGGGCCGCGGGGTTGGGCGTGCCGCACTCCGGGCAAAACTTCGCGGCGGCGTTCATCTTCGTGCCGCAGTCGGAGCAGAAGACGAGGCCGCCCTTGTCCTTGAAGTTCAGGTCGGACGTGTAGTCCTGCTCCCGCGTCTTCGTGTAGATCTGCTCGGCGGTCGCCTGCGCCTTCTGCGCCGCCAGCTCCTCCTGCTCGTCGGGGGCGCACTCCTCGCACATCCCCGCGCGGGCGTTCCAGCAGACCTCCGGGCAGACCCACTTACCGCAGCGCGTACACTGATGGAAGTGCTGCTTGCCCTCCTGAACGGCCCGCTCCAGCGCGCCGTCGTGGGCCTTGCCGCCGACGGCGCGCTGTATCTCGTAGGCGCTGTTGCCCGCGCTGCCGAGGATGCCCCCGAACACGTTTCCGGCGGCGCTCAGGAAGCTCGCCGCCGTGCCCATCGCCGACGCCTCGTAGCGGGACATGAAACCGTTCCCGCACTTGTCGCAGTGAAACTTGAACTGGTAGCCTTTGTCCGTGGACAGGTCGTCGTAGTTGGCGACGAACTGGATCATTCCGGCCATGAAAACCTTTCCTCCGCTCCCGGCGGGCGCGCGTGCCGTATCAGCCGCGCTTGCCCTCTTCTGCCTTATTTTCGGCAGATCGGCCGGGAGAACTGTACGGAGAAACGGCGATTTCGCGCCCCGATGACAGGCGGGCGTTCAGAAGAGGCCGCGCTCTTTGAGGGAGACCCAGCGGCCGTCGCCGAGGACGATGTGGTCCAGCAGCTCGATGCCGAGCAGTTCCCCGGCTTCGGCGAGGCGGCGGGTGACGGCGGCGTCCTCGGGCGAGGGGGTGGGGTCGCCGGAGGGGTGGTTGTGGGCAACGATCAGACTGGCCGCGCCGTGGCGGATCGCCTCGGAGAATACCTCGCGCGGGTGGACGAGCGAGGAGGTGAGGTCGCCCACGGAGACGGTGCGCTGGCGCATGACCCCGTTCTTGGCGTCGAGCAGCAGGGCGATGAAGTGCTCGCGCCGCTCGTCGCGCAGGCCCGGGCCGAGCAGGTTGTAGACGTCGCGCGGCGAGGTGATCTTCGGGCGCTCCTCCGGGCTGGCGGCGACGAGACGCCGCCCGAACTCGATGGCCGCCTTTATTTGAGCGGCTTTCGCGGGGCCGATGCCGTGGACCTGGGCCATCTCCTCGACGGTGGCGGTGGCGACACCGCGCAGGCCGTGGAAGTGCGAGAGCAGGTGCGCGGCGAGGCCGACCGCGCTGTACTTCTCCGTGCCGGTGCGCAGTAGGATCGCCAGCAGGTCGGCGGTCGAGAGCGTGTCCGCGCCGTAGGCGATCAGCCGCTCGCGGGGCCGCTCGTCGTTGGGGATCTCGCGGATGCGGACGTGGTAGCGCGTCGGCGGCGCGCTCTCCTGCTGCTCCTCTTTCGCCGCGTCGCCGTTCTTCGACGCCCCGGCCGCGGTCGCTCCGGCAAACTCCTCGGACATTTCCCTCCCCTTCGACGCGCGCCCCCTGCTTCCCTGCTTGGGTCGCTTTAATTCGATGTCGGGCGGCTACCGGTTGTATACTGGAAGCCGTTTCGGAAAGGAGTCCTATGCCGGTTTTACGCACGCGCCTGCGCGAGATGTACCAGCGCTCGCTCTCCCTGCCGGGTCTGCGCCACCTGCGGGCGGGGCAGTTCCGACGCCTGCGCCCCCTGCGCGACGGCCGGTTCGGCCGGGGCACTTCTATCGTCCGCCTGTACTGGTCCCGGTTTCTCGACGCCCACCGGGAGGACGTCCGCGGGCGCTGCCTGGAGATCGGGGAAACGGTGACGATACGCCGGTTCGGCGGCGACAGGGTGACGCAGGCCGACGCGCTGGACCTGGCGGCACACAGCCCGGAGGTGACGGTGGTCGCGGACCTGAGCCGGGCGGACGACGTGCCTGCCGACACCTGGGACTGCTTCATAAACCAGTTCACGATGCCGAGCATCTACGACACCGAGGCCGCCCTCTACCACGCCCTGCGCCTCCTGAAGCCGGGGGGCGTCCTGCTCATCAATTTCGCCTGCGTTGACTACTACATCCACCGCGGCCTGAACATGGGCACCGGCGACGCGCTCTACATCTACCACCAGTTCACGCCCGTCGAGGTGATGAACTATTTCCTGCGCCTGGACCTTGCGGAGTCGGACGTGACGATGACGGTCTACGGGAACCTGATGGCGCGCATGGGCTTCCTCCTCAACCTCCCCGCCGAGGAGCTGTCTCGCGAGGAACGGGAGACGCGCGACCCGGGGCAGCCGCTCCTCATCTGCGTCCGCGCGGTAAAGCCGGAGGGGTGGAATCCGCCGAAGCCCGCCTACCGCGACCCGCTCTGGCACCCGCCGGGGCCGCCCGCGCGCATCAGCTCGACC
>DATLHN010000293.1:0-4587 GCA_035539875.1 Armatimonadaceae bacterium | reverse complement strand
CCTCGTGGGCCTGGGGGCGGGCCTCGGTCTCTCCGGGTGCGGCGGCGGCGACGGGAACGGGTCCGACGTGGTGGCGAACCGCACCGGGCGTTTCTACTCCGCGACGCAGTTCGCCCTGGTGGGCGACATCGGCATCGACATCGGGCGCACGTTCGTCGAACTGCTGAACGGCGTGCCGGTGGAGATGGGGTGGGAATTGCCGGAGAGGGCGCTGAACGGCCTGCCGGACTTCGACTTCGACGAGCCGGGCATCTACTTCCTGCCGTTCCCGGCGGAAGCGGACGCCACGCCGTTCAAGTTCATGGCGTTCTCCGACTGGTCGGCGCACTCGCCGGTGGGCACCGGAGACGTCCCGCACGTCCACCCGGTCGTCTGCATCGCGCCGCCCCAGCCGCCCACCGACGACAACCGGGACGAGAAGGTGCCCGTCACCAACCCGGACGAGGTCCCCGAGGGGTACGTCCTCGGCAACCTGATCCCCGGCGCGGGCGACACGATAGCCCCGGGAATCGGCGAGGCGTTCGAATATCCCGAAGCGCCGCAGCTCTTTCCCGGCTGGAATACGACGGCGCAGAACTACTTCTTCTACAAGGGACACCTGAACGGCATCGGGATGGGCGCGACCTACGAGTTCCTGGCGACGAAGCAGACCGCCGTGCTGCCGGTAACGCAGCCGAAACTCTACCCGAAGCCGGGCTACTACCCGACGAAGAACGTCACGCGCTGGAACGAGGCAAACAAGACCCACGTCTTCGCGCTGACCGACTTCGTCCAGGCGACGCGCTGGCTCTGAGCGGAGTCTCGTCGCCACCACCAACGCTGCCGCACTCGCGGCGCGATCTCCGTGTAACTCTCCGGACATCGAAGAAGGGCCTGGTGAGAGAAATGGGTCGTAAAGGGATGGACAAGACTGGTCGGCCGGCGTTCGCCGCCGTTTCCGCTGCCGCGACCACTCTGGCGATCTGCGCGTCGCTGGCCGGGGCGCCCCTGCTGCTGGGCGGCTGTTCGAGCGGGGGGACGTACTCCGTCGGCGGCGAGGGCGTGAATGCCGCCCGCACGTTCTACGGACCGGACGTTACCGCGACGGCCACGAACGGGGCCACGGTCACCGTCGGGCGCGCGTACGCGAACATGCGCGGGGGCATCCCGGAGGAGATCGGGATCGAACTGGTGGAGGGGGTCCTCGACGTACTCCCCGACCCGGCCTTCGACGAGCCGGGCGTGTACGTTGCCGTGCTCCCGCAGCAGGCGTTCGGAGCGGTCCCGTTCCGTGCCTTCGTCATCTCCGACTGGTCGGGCCATAGCCCGAACGGCATCGGGGACGTCCCGCACGTCCACCCGGTGGCGCTGCTCCAGCCGCGCCAACCCGCCGCGCCGCCGTTCACGATCGAGCGCGTGCCGGTCGCGGCCGAAGAGGTCCCGGCGGGCTACGTACCCGCGTTCCAGATACCGGCCGTGGGCAACGGCACGCTGGCGCCCGGCATCGGCCAGGGCTTCGAATACCCGGCGGCCCCGCAGCTCCAGCCCGGGTGGAACACCATCGCGACGAACTATTTCTTCTACAACGGCCACATGAACGGCATCGGGATGGGGGCGACCTACGACTTCCTGGAGAGTCGCCAATCCGCCAGCCTGGCGATCGCGCAGCCGCAGGTGTATCCGAGGCCGGGCTATTACCCCACCCGCAACAGCGTCCGTTACGACGCGCAGCGGGGGGTACACGTTTTCGTCCTGAGCGACTTCGTGCAGGCACAGCGGACCCTGTAGGGGGCGGGCAGAGGGCGGCCGACGGGACGCCTTGAGAGTGGTTCGAGGATGGCGGTGGGGGAGGAAGCGCTATGAAACGAAATGACGATCGCGATGAGGCAGCAGCGGGGGGAGGGAGCGCCCCGGGCGCGCCGATGACGCGGCGCGGTCTGCTGCGGGCCATCACCGGTGGGGCGCTGGCGTTCGGACTCGGCGGGGGCGTCTCGGCGGCCCTGTCCGGCTGCTCCAGCGGCGGCACTTTCCCGGCCGGCGGGGGAGGCGCGGGGACGCGCCTGCTCGTTTCCACCTTCCTGATGGGCACGGTGGAGGCGTTCGACGCCTCCACCGGCACGGGCCTGGGCAACTTCGCGCCCTCCCGGGGCCAGGGCATCACGACCGCGGGCATGGTCGTCGACAGGAACCTGGGCCTGTTCGTCTTCAGCCCGGGCGGCGACGCCGTCTTCCGCTACTCGCTTTCGGGCGACGACTTCCTGGGCAACCTGGCGACCCCGCCGAAGGGGCTGACCACCCCCCACAACGGCGTGATCGGCCCGGACGGCATGCTGTACGCCGTGAACGCGCCTTCTCTCAACGGCAACGTCGGCAAGGGCACCGACGGCATCGAGAAGTACGACCCGGTCACCGGCCAGTACCTGGGCCGCTTCGCGGACATCGCGTCGCCCTTCGGCATCATCTTCGGCCCGGACGGCGACCTGTACGTCTCCTCGACGCTGGTCTACGCGCCGGACCCGCCGCGGTCGGACTACATCACGCGGCTGGACGGCGCGAGCGGGGTGAACCTGGGCGTCGTACTGCGCGAGCTGAAGGTGCCCTTCAACATGGCCTGGCACCCGTCCGGCGACCTGCTCGTCGTGGAACACTTCGCGGGGCGCGTGCAGCGTTACGACACGGCGACGGGCGCCCTGGTGGGCACCTTCCTCCAGGTGCCGTTCCCCGTGGGGATGACCTACGGCCCGGACGGCGACCTGTACGTGGGGCAGTTCACCACGCCGGACCGCCTGGCCCGGCTCTTGCAGAACGATCTCGCGGGGGCGCTGGGCGGCGGCAAGGTGCTTCAGTACGACGGCGTGACCGGCGCGCAGAAGCGCGTCCTGATCGACAACCTGCCCTTCGCCGGGTACCTGGCCTTCGTCTGAGCGAAAGCATTGGCTTGATTAGCATGAGGACATTCACGATGCGAAAGACACCCCGCGCCGCCGCCGCCCGGAGCGCCCTCACGGCGGTCAGCGCCGCGGCGCTCCTGACGCTGAGCGCCGGAGGCGCTGCCCTGCTGTCGGGCGGCTGTTCCAGCGGCGGCACGATCCCGACCGGCGGTCAGGAGACCGTCCCGCCGCCGGTAGTGTCGAGCGGTACGTTCTACGGTCCGACGCGTGCCGTCGGGGCCACCGGCGAGGGGCGCGGCTTTGTCACCTTGCAGAACGGAACGCCCGTCGAGGTCGGCTTCGAATTGAGCGAGAACGTCATTCCCGGCATGCCGGACCTCGGCTTCGACCAGCCGTACGTCGACTTCTTCGCGCTCCCGGCGGAGGCGAGCGCGACACCGTTCAAGTACATCTTCCTGATCTGGTTCGACGCGCACGGCCCGATCGGGGTGGGCGACGTCCCGCACTTCCACCCGCTCATGACCCGCGTGCCGCCGCAGCAGCCGAGCCCCGGCCTGGTCACCGAGCGAGTGGCGATCGCCCCGGAGGAGATTCCCGCGGACCACGGGTTTTTCAGTAACGCGGTCGTGCCCGGCGTCGGTCAGGCGCTGGACGACCCGGCGGAGCCGCCCGCGCTGCCCGGCTGGAACAGCACCGGCTACAACTATCTGTTCTACAACGGGCACATGAACGCGATCAGCCACGGCGCGACGCACGACTGGATGACCAGCAAGCAGAGCCGCGGCGGGCCGATCAAGCAGCCGCAGGTCTACCCGGTGCCCGGCTACTACCCGTTCGCCCACGACTTCCGGTGGAACGAGCAGCGGCGCACCTGGCAGTTCGTGTGGAAGGACTGGCGCGCGGTGTCCGCCGCTCAGGCGCGCGGCGTGCGGGTCGGCGGCACCTCCGACCTGACGGGCAAGTAGGCCGCTTCGCGCAGGCAGAGCGGAGCGGGGCGGGAGGATTCCGTGGCAGCAGCAGAGCCGGTTCGCGCGGCGGCGCGCCTGATGGCGGGTCTGAACGCCCTGTACGAAGTCGCCGTGGGGGCGCTCTCGTTGTTCGCCCCGCGCGCGGCCGGCGCGGTCTATCGCCTGGCGGCGGAGGACCTTTCGCCGACGGCGCTGGCGCTCACGCGAATTCTCGGCGGCCTCATGGTGGCCCACGGGCTTACGCTGGCACTGTTCGTGCGGGACCCGGAGCGGGTCCGGCCGCTCGTGCCCGTGCTGCTCGCGGGCGGCGTCGCGAACCTGCTCGCGGCGGCGCTGCCCTGCCTCCTGGGCGAACTCGCGTGGGCGCAGGTGGCCGGATCGCTGGCGTTCCAGTCGCTCCTGGTACTGGCGCTGGCGGCCTACGCTGTTAAAAAAATCCCCGAGAAGGGGTTATAGCAGGCATAAACGAAAAGACCGGAAAGGGCCGAGCGGCGTGCGCGCGTACGCGAGTGCGCCGCTTGATCCGGGGCCGCCTTCCCGGCGGAGCGAGAGAGCGAAGGACAATGGAACAGCGACTTAAAGGAAAAAAGGTCGGGGTGCTGATCGAATCGGACTTCTACGAAGCCGAGATCTGGTACTACCTGCACCGATTCGCGGAGGAGGGCATCGACCTTCACTTCCTGACACGCCTCTGGGGGCAGAAGTACATCACCTTCAAGGGGCACGAGTATCACGTCACCGGCGACTTC
>DATLHN010000292.1:0-14113 GCA_035539875.1 Armatimonadaceae bacterium | reverse complement strand
GGACGTCCCGTCCCCCGATAAGCCGGAGGAGCGCGCCAGCGTTTTCGGCACCGTCGTTCTGACGGCCATGCACGGGCTCGGCGCGAACAAACTGCGCTCGTTCCTGACCATGCTCGGCGTCATCATCGGCGTCGGCGCTGTCATCGTCGCCGTCGCCATCGGGCAGGGTTCGCGCGACGCGGTGGCGGAGAGCATCCAGCGGCTGGGGACCAACGTCCTGACTGTCTTCCCCGGCTCGCAGCGGCGCGGCGGCATCTCGTTCGGCGGCGGCTCGTCCAACACGCTCACCATAGACGACGCCGACGCGATCCTGAAGGAGTGCCCGTCCGTTCAGCGCGTCACCCCCACCGTCAACCGGAACGCGCAGATCAAGTACAAGAACAAGAACGAAAACTCTTCCGTCACCGGCACCGGCAAGGACTACCCCGTCGTCTCAGCCCATCCGGTGGCGCAGGGCCGTTACTTCAGTCAATCCGAAGTGGACGCCTACGCGCGGTACTGCGTCGTCGGCTCCAACGTCGCGACGAACATCTTTGACAAGGCGACGCCCATCGGAAAGACCCTGCGCATCAACGGGCAGGGCTTCATCGTAATAGGCGTCCTGAAGGCTAAGGGAGGCACCGGCTTCCGGAATCCGGACGACGCCGTATTCGTCCCGGTCACGACCGCCATGCGTCGCCTGTTCGGCATGGAGAATGTAAACAACATCACCGTGCAGGCCCGCACGTTCGCGCTGATGGGGAGGGCGCAGACCGAGGCGGAGGCCGTCCTGCGGCGGCGGCACAAGGTTTCGGGGGACTCGCCGGACTTCACGATCTTCAGCCAGGCGGACCTGGCCGAGACGCAGAACGCCCAGCAGGACACGTTCAGCAACCTGATCCGCTACCTCGCCATCGTCTCGCTCGTCGTCGGCGGCATCGGCATCATGAACATCATGCTGGTCTCGGTGACGGAGCGAACGCGCGAGATCGGCATCCGCAAGGCGATCGGGGCCAAGAAGAGCGACATCCTGCTCCAGTTCCTTCTGGAGGCGCTGTTCCTCTCGGTCGTGGGCGGGCTGCTCGGCGTCGCCTTCGGAATCGTCGGCGCGAACCTGGTAAGCTCGTCGAACGGCTGGCGGGTCACGGTCGCGCCGGAATCGGTCCTGCTCGCGTTCAGCTTTTCCGCGGTCGTCGGCGTCTTCTTCGGCTTCTACCCGGCACTCAAGGCCGCGAACCTCAGTCCCATCGACGCCCTGCGCTACGAATAGGCGGGCGGGCGGGCACGCATAGTCAGTCACAGGAGAAATCGTTATGAATCCCATTCGTCGCTACGTGCCGCTGCTGGCGGCAACCACCATCCTGCTCTCGCCCGCCTTCGCCCTCGCCCAGGGCGGCCCCGGCGGCGGCGGCTTCCAGATGACGCCTGAGCAACAGGCGCAGATGCGCAAATTCATGGCGTTCCGTGATTCTCACAAGAACGTCTTCCAGGTGAGTTCTACCCTTCGCGCGATCAACGAGATGGACAAGGACCCCAAGACCGCCCTAACGAAGGCCCAGGCGAAGAAGATCCTGGCCGCCGTGACCCCCTGGCGCACCAAGCCCGTCATGACCGACGCGCAGGCGAGCGCACTCAACAAGCAGATCACCGGCACTCTCAACATCACGCAGATCAAGAAGATGGCCACCCTGCAGCAGGCCCGCGGGGGTCGCGGCGGCTTCGGGGGCGGCCCGGGCGGCGGTGGTCGGCCCGGCGGCCCCGGTGGACCGGGCGGCCCGGGAGGTCCCGGCGGCGGTGGCGGGGCACGGCCCGGCGGCCAGGGCGGCGCGGGTCGTCCCGGTGGTGCGGGCGGTGGACCCGGCGGCGGCGGCGGTGCCCGGCGTACCTTCCAGTTCAAGGAGTTCAACCCCCTGAACCCGTCGACCCAGGCGGAAGGCCGGATGCGCGATCGGGCGACGGAGACGGTGAACACCTTCATGTCGATCCTGAAGAAGCGCGCCGCGTAGTCAAGTAGCGCACGGCCGATATAATAGGCCGTAATCGGGCCGCCCCGGAGACACCGGGGCGGCCCGCGCTCTCCCAGAGCCTTCACCATGCGTCTGCTGCTCGTAGAGGATGAACGCCCGCTCGGAAGCCTGATCCGGCAGGGACTGGAACAGGCCGGGTACCGTGTCGACTGGGCCACCGACGGCGAGACCGGCCTTAACGAGGCGCTCACCGGCGAGTACGACCTCATCCTCCTCGACGTCATGCTGCCCGGGCGGGACGGTTGGGAGATATGCCAGGCGCTCCGTCGCCGCAAAGACGCCACTCCCGTCCTGATGCTGACCGCCCGCGACGCGGTCGACGACCGGGTCAAGGGACTGGACCTCGGAGCGGACGACTACCTGACCAAGCCGTTCGACTTCAAAGAG
The DNA here is from genome assembly GCA_035539875.1 of Armatimonadaceae bacterium. Classification (GTDB taxonomy): domain Bacteria; phylum Armatimonadota; class Armatimonadia; order Armatimonadales; family Armatimonadaceae; genus CALEKU01. Next base: position 11,720 of record DATLHN010000292.1, on the reverse strand, counting down.
CTTCGCGCCCGCGTCCGCGCGCTCCTGCGACGCGGCAGCGTTCACAAGTCGCGCGTCATCCGGATCGCCGATCTCGAGATCGACACCGTCGCCCGCAAGGTGAGCCGCGCGGGCAAAGAGATACCGCTTACGGGCCGCGAGTACGGCCTGCTGGAGGCGCTCGCGACGAGCGAGGGGCGCATCCTCGACCGTGACACGATCCTGGAGCGGGCCTGGTCCGAGCCGGACGGCAGCGGGTCGAACACGGTGGACGTGTACGTCTGGATGCTGCGCAAGAAGATCGACGCCGAACACCCCGTTAAACTGATCCACACGGTTCACGGCCGCGGCTACGTGCTGCGCAATGACGCCGAGGAAGCACCGGCATGAACCCGTTTTCCCTGCTCCCCCGCAACCTGACTGTCCGCGCGCGTATCACGGTGTGGAACGTGGCCGTGATGGCGTTCGTCCTCGCGATCCTCGGCATCGCGCTGCGCGTCACCGTCCGGGCCTACCTCATCACCAGCATCGACCGCGAGGTCACCGGGCGGTACGAGCGCGGGCGGGACTTCTGGCAGCGCGAGGATCATGCTCCCTTCACGCGGGACGGCCGCAGACGTGGGGGGCGTGGGGAGCGCGAAGGTGGCGAGCGAAACGGGGGGGAGCGCACGAATCGCCCGCCGAATCCGGCAGAGCCGCGCGAGGAAGCGGGCCGCGGCGGCGGTGCTACCACCCCTGCCCCGTCTCCCAGTCCCCCCCAGGCAAGGTTCCGCCTGCTTGCGCTGGACGGAGAGCCTTACTTCTACGGCTCCGAACAACGCGTGCTGGACCGCGCGGGATTCGAGCGCGCGGTCCGCGGTGAAGTCTTCGCGAATACGGTCGAGGTGGACGGTGAACCGCTCCGGGTCATCTCCGGGCCGCTACGGAACCGGCAGGGAACGATATTAGCCGTAGCGCAGCATCCGTTCGTCCTGACCGACATCCGGCGCGGCGTCGGCGCGGTAACGCTCATCCTCGTCGTGCTCATCCCGCTCGCCCTGGTTGCCGCCGGGCTGGGCGGCGCTTTCCTCACCGAGCGCGCCCTGCGCCCGGTGAGGGCGATCACGGACGCGGCGGGAGCGATCGAGGCCGACAACCTTTCGGGACGGCTCCCCGTACAAGGCAACGACGAGTTCGCGCGGCTCGCGACGACGTTCAACGCGATGCTGGAGCGCTTGGAGGCGGCCTTCAACCGCCAGCGGCGCTTCACCGCGGACGCGTCGCACGAACTCCGTACGCCGCTGAGCGTCATCAAGGCCTCTACCTCGCTCGCGCTCGAATCGCCGCGTAGCGCCGACGAGTACCGCGCCATCCTCGAGACCATCGACCCCGCCGCGGACCGGATGGAGCGCATCGTCCGCGACCTCCTCTTCCTCGCGCGCTCCGACGGGCGGAACCTGCCGGTCGAGCGCCATCCGATCCTTCTGCGCCACCTGATCGAAGACGCGGTCCGCGAGATACGTCCGTACGGGGCCGAAGGACCGAGCGTCGTGATCGACACGCCGGACCGGGACCTGATGGTCGAGGGCGACCCGCATCACCTGAACCGCCTCCTCGTCAACCTGATCGAGAACGCAGACCGCCACACCCCCGCGGCCGGTTCGATCACGGTCCGCGCCGTGGCGGACGGTGCGGATGGCATCGAGATTTCGGTGACCGACACGGGCGAGGGCATACCGTCCGAGCACCTGCCCCACGTATTCGACCAGTTCTACCGGGTCGACCCGGCGCGTTCCCGCGAGCACGGGGGGGCGGGGCTGGGTCTCGCCATCTGCAAGGCCATCGTGGAGGCGCACGGCGGCGCGACCCAGATCGCGAGTCGGGTCGGCGAGGGCACGCGGGTGACCGTCCGCGTACCGGGCCGCGTCCAGGCTCCGAACGCCGTCGCGGCGTGAGCGCGGGCTACCCTCGGCTTGCCACCGATTGACACCGGAGCGCGCCGCCCGGTATACTTTCCCTGCCGACACGCGCGCGTGAGCCCCGCATGGTGACGGCACGAAAGACGCCCCGCGCTTGATTCGACGAGTTTTAGCCCCGGTTCTGCGCAACGAACGGCTCCACGCCCCGGACCATCACGTCCTGACGTTCTCCGCGCCCGGGATCGCGTCCGAGGCAAAGCCCGGGCAGTTCGTCGCCGTCGCCGCGGAGACCGGGGCGCAAATACTGCGGCGGCCCTTCTCCCTCTTCTCCGCCGACCCGGACACCGGCGAGGCGTCGATCCTTTTCAATGTCCACGGGCCGACCTCTCGCGCGCTTTCGGGGTACGGCCCCGGGAGTTTTATCGATCTGCTCGGCCCCCTCGGCGGGCGGGTGTACGCCGAAGACCCGCGCCCCGGTGCGCGCCACATCCTGGTCGGCGGCGGATACGGCGTCCCGCCCCTCGCGTTTTTCGCGCGGCGTCTCCGCGAGGCGCGCCGGGACGCGCACGTGATCCTGGTGGACGGCGCGCGGACGAAGCAACTCCTGGTCGGCACCGAGGGACTCGAGACGCTCGGGGTCGCGCTTCGCCCCTGCACGGAGGACGGGACCTGTGGCTTCCACGGCCGCGTCACCGGCGTCCTCGAAGAACTGCTGAACGAGCCGGTACCGGCCACCGTCTACTGCTGCGGCCCCACCCCCATGATGCGCGCCGTCGCACAGATGGCGATGGCGAAGGGCGTACCCTGCCAGGTGACGATGGAGGTGTTCATGCCCTGCGGGATGGGCGTGTGCCAGGGCTGCGCGGTAGGAAAACAGGACGGCACGTTCGCAATGGGGTGCCTCGACGGTCCCGTGTTTGACGGTCTCGAGGTGGGTTGGGAATGATGATCGAACCCGGTCTCTCCGTCAGGATCGGCTCGCTCAATATGCGGACGCCGGTGGCCACGGGCGCGGGCACGTTCGGTTCGGGAGTCGAGATGGAGGGCGTCGTCGACCTGACCCGGATCGGGGCGCTCACCGTCACGGCGGTCACGGCCAGGCCGCGCCTGGGCAATCCGCCGGTCCGCATGGTCGAGACCGCGTCGGGCCTCCTGAACGCCGTCGGCCTTCCGAACGGCGGCGTGGACAGCTACCTGGAAGAGACCGCGCCGCGCCTGAGGCGGCTGGACGTGCCCGTGATCGTCAACGTCGCGGGCGAGAGCCCGGAGGACTTCGCCTACGTGGTCCGGCGGCTCAGCGAGGTCGGGGCGGCAGACGCCGTCGAGTTGAACCTTTCCTGTCCGGAAGTCGCCCAGGGACTTGACTTCGGCACGGACCCCAAGCGCGCCGGGGAGGTCGTGGCGGCGTGTCGCCGGGTGACCGCGCTGCCCCTGATCGCCAAGCTCGCGGCGGGAGTCGCCGACGTGCGCCCGATCGCGAAGGCCGCGGAGGACGCCGGGGCCGACGCCGTCTCGCTGATCAATGTCGTCGTCGGCACCAGCATCGACGCGCGCGCGCGCCGCTTTCGCCTGGCGGCGCGGCGCGGCGGACTCTCCGGCCCGGCAATAAAGCCGATCGCCCTTTACCACGTCTGCCGCGCGGCCGAGGTAGTCGCGGTTCCCATCATCGGCATGGGCGGGATCGCGAGCGCGACGGACGCGGTGGAGTTCCTGCTTGCCGGTGCCAGCGCCGTCGCCGTGGGTACAATCAATTTCGTCAACCCGAACGCCGCCGCGGAGGTGGCGCAGGGCATCGCCGAGTATCTTGCGGAAAACGGCTTCACGGACGTCCGCGACATCGTCGGTACGGTGTCGGGTTAAGTGCAGTACGCCCAGTTCAGAGGTTTTATCGATGCCCTTTCGCAGTCTTCCCATTGGCGAGAACGCACCGGAAGAGGTCAACGCCGTTATTGAGATTCCGCGCGGCTCGTCGAACAAGTACGAGTACGACAAGGAATTCGGCGTCTTCCGGCTGGACCGCCCGCTCTACTCCCCCCTCTTCTACCCGTTCGACTACGGCTGGGTGCCGGAGACCCTGGCACTGGACGGCGACCCCCTCGACGTACTGGTCATCGGCTCTCACCCCACCTTCACCGGGTGCGTGGTCACCTGCCGCCCGCTCGGCGTGCTCATCATGCGGGACGACAAGGGGCCGGACGAGAAGGTACTGGCCCGCGTCGCCCACGACCCGCGCTTTCACGGCGTGCGCCGCCTGGCGCACGTCGCCGAGCACATCCTCAAGGAGATCGAGCACTTCTTCGAGGTCTACAAGACCCTGGAGGAGAAGGAAGTGCAGATCGGCGAGTGGCGGGACGTAGAGGCGGCGCACGAGATCATCAACCAGTGCCGCTTGCTTCGCGCCGACGAGAAAGGCAGCGGCGGCGCGGCGGGTCCGTCTTGACAGTCCCTGTCCCCGCCCGTAAAATTCTTTATGCGTCCTCCGCTGCTCCCCGTGCGCCGGTTCGGTCTACTCCTCGCCCTTCTGGTCTCTTTGCTTCTCTCTGCTTGCGCTTTCGGGCAGGAACCGGTGTCGATCACGGTCGGCGGCGCGAACCCCGCGTGGGGCATTCCCGCGCCGAACGCCACCAGCCCGGCGGAGCGCGCCCGGCGCGTCGTCTTCGATAACTTCTCGAAGAAGCACCCCGACATCCGCCTCCAGCGCTACTCCAGCCTGCGGATTCAGGGCCCCGCCGCGGAGTCCGGAATCCTGCTGGCCTTCGCGGGCGGCAGCGCGCCGGACGTCGTGTACGTCAACTTCCGACAGCTCCGGAACTACGTCGGCCAGGGCTTCCTGCGCCCCCTCAACGACCTCATCGCGCAGACCCCGGACGTCATGGATCGCGTCCAGCCCCGCATCAAGCAGGAGCTGATGGTGGACGGCCAGGTCTACTCGATCCCGTGGGCGCAGTACGTCCAGGCGCTCTACTACCGCAAGGACCTGTTCCGCGCCGCGGGCCTCAACCCGAACAAGCCGCCGACGAACTGGGACGAGTTCTACGCCGCGGCGAAGGCCCTCACCGACCCGGAGAAGGGACAGTACGGTTTCGTGTTCGCGCAGGGCACGGAGTCGTACTGGTGGATCAACTTCCTCTGGCAGGCGGGTGGAGAGGTCGCGATTCCGGACCCGAAGACAGGGCTGCACCTGGCAGCGTTCAACTCGGACGCCGGCGTACAGGCGCTGGAGTTCTACCGCAAGCTCCTCCTGGGCGAATGGACCGATGCCAACGGAAAGAAGCAGGTGGGCGTGGCCACCCGCTCGTCCACAATGCGTCAGGACATCTCCGCGGGCAAGATCGGCATGTGGTTCGCCTACCAGAGCGACGACGTGTCGAACATGAACCAGTACGACCTCAACCCGTCGCTGCTCGGAATCGCCATCATGCCGAAAGGGCCGACCGGCATCACGGCGAACGAGATCAACGCGGGGATGTGGGGCATAAACGCCACGGTCAAGGACCCGAAGAAGCTCGCGGCGTGCTGGGAGTTCATTCGTTACATGGCCGCGGAGGAGGCTGCCCGGATCCGCGTCACCGCCTACGTCGAGAACGGCCTCGCGCAGCTCGTGAACCCGACGGAGCTCAAGCGGTGGGGCTTCGAGGAGTTCATCACCCCGGCGCAGCGTCCCCAGATGGAGGCGAGCGAGTCCCTCTTCCGCACCGGCAAGCCGGAGCCCAACGGCCCGAACATGGCCTTCATCTACATGCTGATGAACGAGCCGCTCGACCAGGCCCTCCTCTATCCCGACCGCTCCGCGAAGCAGATTCTCGACACCTCCGTCGCCAAGATAAACACGAAGCTGCTGAACTACACGCCGCCCGACGAGATGCAGCGCAAGCGCGTCATCGCGTGGGTCATCTTCGGCGCGGTCGTCGCCGGGTTAACTGCCCTGATCGGGCTAACCGTCTCCCGGTCGCTGCGCGACGCCGCCCGCAGGCGCGCGGCACGGGCGATGCCGGGTTACGCCGCGCCATCGGGCGGGAGCTCTAGACTGCCGCTGCGCACCCACCTGACCGCGTGGGCCTTCATGGCGCCGGCGGTCCTGAGCATCGCGGTCTGGGCTTACCTGCCGCTGCTGCGCGGCATGCTGATGGCGTTCCAGGAGTACCGGATTCTCGGCGGGTCTACCTGGATCGGACTGGACAACTTCATCGAGGCGGTCGGACAGGAGACGTTTCGCATCGGGCTGATGAACGCCTTCTACTTCACTCTCTGGCTTCTCGGGCTCGGGTTCTTCCTGCCGATCGTCATCGCGCTCCTGCTGAACGAGATACCCAAGGGCAAGGTGCTCTTCCGGCTTCTCTACTACCTGCCCGCGGTAACCACGAGCGTCGTCGTCGCGATGCTGTGGGGCCAGTTCTGGAAGATCGACGGTCTCGCGAACGACCTCATCGGGTTCTTCGGGATCGGTCCGCAGAAGTGGCTCCAGGACCCGAACCAGGCGATGTTCGCCGTCGTCCTGCCGCTCGTGTGGGCGGGCGCGGGCCCCGGAAGCGTCATCTATTTGGCGGCGCTTCAGAGCATTCCGGACGAGATGTACGAGGCCGCGGACCTCGACGGCGCGGGCTTCTTCTCGAAGATATTCCGCGTCACGCTACCCACGCTCTCGCCGCTGATCATCATCAACCTGGTTGGCGCGACCGTGGCGGCGTTCAAGGTCATGGAACCGATCCTCGTCCAGACCGGCGGCGGGCCGGACAACGCGACCTACACGATCGGGCTGGAGATCTGGTACAACGCGTTCATGTACCTGAAGTTCGGGTACGCCACCGCCGCGGCCATGCTCATGGGAAGCATCCTGATCGGGCTGACGATGTACCAGCTCCGCGTTCTCCAGAACGTCCGGTTCGCGGGCGGCAACCGCTAGCAGCGGTTCCGCCCCGAGCGAGCGACGCAACCTTTCGCCCCTCTCCGTGTCCGATTATCCAGCCCCGGGTCAACACCGGGGCGAAGGCACGGGGGAGATCATGGTCCGATCGGGATTGTTCGTTAGCATTGCCGCGGCGGCGCTGGCAGTCGCCGGTTGTGGCAGCAGACCGCCCATCACCGCTACGTCGGGTGCCCGCGGCACCAGGACCGGCGGCGCGGCGGGCTCAGAGGTCGCCGTCCGGCCACTCCGGAACGGGGAGACGTTCTCCTACGCGCTCGGAGCACGAGTCGGTGGACTTGGCACGCTGACGGACGAGTACCTGACGGTACGGGTCGCCCGTGCGACCGACGGCGGTTTGATTTTCCACTACACGAATACCCACGTGTACGCGCGCCGCCGAACCCGAACGGAACGGCGGTTGGGCCTCCGGTCGGAAAAGTCGCTTCGGATCAGGACTGCGGCCCACCGGTATGGACAGGACGCGACCGGGACCCTGTGCTGGAACGGCCCCGTGGACGGCGGCTACCTAGGGGCGTCCCTGGTGGAAGGCTGTCTCATCCCCGAGATCCGCTCGCCGTTCGCCGTCGGGCGGGATTACGACTCGGGACCGACCACCTTTCACAACCCCCAGACGGGCACCAGCACCACGACGGGCCGGGTGCGCTACCGGGTCGCGGGCGTCGAGGAGGTGCGCGTGCCCGCAGGGGCGTTCGAAGCGGTCCGGGTGGAGTTCGAGGTGACGCGAGACGGCGACGCGGAACCGGCCTCCGTCCACCGCTGGACCGACTGGTACCACCAGGAGAGGTGGCTCGTGAAGCGACAGGAGACGTCGCCCGGGCTAAAGATCCTGGGACGCGAGACGCAGTTCACCGAAACCATGGAACTGCTCGAAAAGCCTCCGCACTTCCCAGAATCCTGGAAGCGCGAAAGCTCATAGCCCGTCCCCCAGCGCGCTGGTCGCGGCGGCGCTACGCCTTCTCGCGCTGGCGGATGTCTTCGACCGCCTCTTTCGCCTCGGCCTGGCTCTCCTTGTACGCCGCGCGGATCGCCTCGGGCGTCGGCTTCTTGCCGGTCTGGTAGAACCAGTACGCCGACCGACCGGCGGCGACGGTTCCCGAATAGGCGATCGACGCCTTGATCGCGACGCCTATCCCGGCGGGCACCAGGGCGGCGGCCTCCCGCGCGACGGTGCGCCATCCGAGCGCCGCGCCGACCGTGCCGATGAGTTCCTTTATCTGCTTCGTGTAGGCCGGCTTGCGTCCGTGCGCGGCGGCGATCCGCATGATCATCACGATTTGGTTCTTGGTCAGCAGGATCACGTCCGCGACCGAGGACACGGGCAAGAAGATCGCCGTGATCGGAAGCACGCCCGGCAGGCCGGAAACGAGCGCGACCCCGGCGTTGACCTTCGCCGTCTCCCGGATTATCTTGTTGCAGCCGGGGGAGCGGAAGAGGGGAAAGCGACGCGCGAGGGCCACCGTCAGCGTCGGCTTCTGCTCCAGCATCTGCGCTGCCACCTGCTCCACGGTCCCGGAAATCGGCACGGAGTTTTCGCCGCGGGCGCCGAGCGGTTCCGCCGGATCGTTCGGCGGGTAGAGGATGAAGGCGAACGAGCGCGCCGCGTCCGGGTCAGGAGCCTCCTCGAACTCCCGTACGAAGGCCGCGGCCTCCTCCCGTTCCTCCTCCGTCGCCTTTTCGGTGAGGAAGGCCTCCCGGAGGCGCGCGCGCGCCTCCGGATTGCCCACGATCGCCAGACTGAACGAGGCATTGGCCTCGTCCTCGACTGTTTTCGGCGAAACCGTCTGAACGGTCTTCCAGAAGTTCCAGGCTGCGCCCGCGCTCATCGCTCGACCCCTCTCCTCACCGGGGACTGCCGCCCGGCAGCCCTCGTATACCCAGGTTAAACGGACGACCAACCGGGGCGGCGTTTAGCCGTAGTAACCGCCGCGGGCCGCGCCACCGCCGCCGCCGCTCGCGCCGCTCGCTACGGGGGTTGCCGCCACGGTCTGGATCAACTCCGCGACGTACTCCTTCTTTTCCGGCTCGCCGTCATACAGCCACTCGGTCAGAGCCTCGGGGTCCGTGTCGCCCCGGTCCCGCTGCCATAGCTTCTGAACGATCCCACGCTCGCACCGCGAGATCAGGTCGTCCGCTTGATGAATGTCCGACTGGAGGCTGGTGCGCCTGTCCCATAGCATCTTCCCCTCGTCGCCGTCGCTCCGGTCGAACGAGAAGCACCACGTGTAGAAAAGGTGATAGACGGTCGAGTTGATCGACTCCCAGGGAACCGAAGGGCGGTTCTCCTCGAACCAGGCGTGCAGCCGATCCTTCGCCTCCTTGAGGGAAAGCTCCCCGTTCTCCGGGTTCGCGAACAAATCGTACATGACGCGAATGATCTGGTGCCGCTCGGCAGACGGGACGTGCCGGAAGTTGTTCTCGCGCAGCCACATCCGCAGCCGCTCCGCCTCCGTCATCGGCTGACCCGAGTAGGCCGGGGCGGCGGCGAAGTCTGCCGCGGCGTGCCGACCCGCTTCCGGCCGCACGGGCGCGGGCGGATGAAAGTGGTAGCCGTTCTCGCCGCCGTTGGGCGAAGGCCCGCCCTCCGCGCCTTCCGCATCCTGCGGGCCGTTCAATCGCCCCTTCGGGGCGACGGTCACGTCGCCGACGGCGGGCTTGTAAAGGTCGAGGATCTCTCCGTGCGACCGGAGGAAGTCGAGGAAAGAGGTGTGCCCGTGCTGCGTCTCGTCGAACATGGGGTCGATCCGACGCATGTGTGTCTTGAGCACGGACCCGGGCACAGGCCGGTTCCCGAGCGCGGCGAGCGCGGTCGCCAGTAGCGCGACCGGGTCCATCGGCGTCGAGGGGACGGAGCGCTCGGGCAGACTGTCGCTCGCGCCGATGCGCAGGTCGTCGTAGTAGCAGAAGGTGTCGCACGCCTTCGCCAGGTAGTTCGACGTGTTGGAGCGCACCCCCACCCCAATGACCATCCGCCCGAACTCGCGCAGTTTGGAGACGAGTGGCGTGAAGTCCGAATCGCCGGAGACCAGCGCTACGTGCGTGATGTCGTTCTGGCGCAGGACGACGTCCATGACGTCGATGGCGATCTTGATGTCCGCGCCGTTCTTTCCCTTATAGGTCAGCGCGAACGCCTGAATGGGCTCGGTGGCGTTATCCAGCAGGTCCGAGCGGTAATCCTTGAACTGGCCCCAGTCCGCGTACGCCCTCTTGATAACGATTCGCCCGTCGGCGACTCGTTGAATCTCTTCAAAAATCCGCTTAAGATCGACACGTTCGTTAATAAAAAAGTCGTCAACCGCCCGCTTGATATTCTCGAAGTCGATGAAGACCGCAACGCGGTTTTCTCTTTCCATAACTGCCCTTCATTTCTAGCTCCCCTTATTCCCCCACGGTCGCCGGGGCGGTTTGCCTGCGGCGCCATAGTTTACCGAAATCAATCTCCCCGCGGCCGAAGATGCCCTGCGGACGGACCAGCATCAGGATAATCAACAGAAGCGCGTACGCCACCAGTCGGTACTGGTTGAACTCTGCTCCGAGCTGTCCCAGCGACGATCGCAGCAGCTCTGGCAGCGCGGTCAGCAGCACGGCGGCGACGACCGATCCCGTAATCGAGCCGAGCCCGCCGAGCACGATCATGGTCACGAAGTCGAACGAGCGGACGAACCCGAACGAGCTCGAAAGCACGCTCTGTTCGTAGTGGGCGAACAGGGCCCCGGCGACCCCGGCGAAGAACGCCCCCAGCACGAAGGCGTTCACCTTGACCCGCGTCGTGTCTACACCCATCGCCTGGGCAGCTATCTCGTCTTCGCGTACCGAAAGATACTTCAGGCCCTCGATCGAGAACCTCAGGTTCCGGGCGACGAGGATTACCACCACTACCATCAGGTACACCCAGAAGAACGAGGCGATTCCCGGAATCGAGATTCCTTCCTCGATGTTGCCCGTGAACCCGCGGGGTCCGCCCACGGCGTCCGTGTTCTCAACGACTACGCGGATGATCTCGCCGAACCCGAGGGTGACGATCGCGAGGTAGTCGCCGCGCAGCCGGAGCGACGGAAGCCCGACGATGTAGCCTATCGCCGCCGAGACCACGCCGCCCACCAGCATCGCGGCGATCATTGCGGGAGCGCCGGCGAGGAAGCCCTGGACCGAGTTCGGGAGGATGCCTCCCTCCGGCAGGTAGGGAAACAGGGTCCTGTGCCCGTACACCGTGAGGGCCGCGGAGACGTACGCCCCGACCGCCTGGAACCCGGCGTGTCCGATGGAGAACTGTCCGGTGAAGCCGTTGATCATGTTCAGCGAGACCGCCATGATGATGGCGATCCCGGAGAGCATGACGACGCGGAAGACGACGTCCTGCAGACGCGAGGACAGCAGGATCGAGAGGAACAGAAGGGACGCGAGAACCGCCGCGGTGAGGGCGGCACGCTTCAAAAACACCATGCCCTAAACCTTTTCCGGGGCGAACCTGCCGAGGAGCCCCGCGGGCCGGATCAGCAGCACGACGATCAGGAGGATGAACGCGACGGCGTCCGCGAACCGGCTCGGCTCGAAGCCGCCGATGGCGGGCGCGCCCTTGACAAACGATTCGCTCAGCCCCATCAGCAGTCCGCCGAGCATCGCGCCGGGAATCGAGCCGATCCCGCCGACTACCGCCGCGACGAACGCCTTGAGTCCCATCTGGACGCCCATCAGGGGCAGGATTTTGGCGTAGGTCAGGGAGGCGAAGAGGACGCCGCCCGCGCCGGCGAGCGCCGCGCCGAGTCCGAAGGTGAACGCGATGACCCGGTCGATGTTGACCCCCATCAGCGCGGCGGCGTCGGCGTCGTGCGAGACGGCGCGCATCGCCTTGCCCATCCGCGTGTGGTTGACGATGTAGGTCAGGACGGCCATGAGCAGCGCCGCGGAGATGACCAGGA
>DATLHN010000291.1:0-2628 GCA_035539875.1 Armatimonadaceae bacterium | reverse complement strand
GACCAGCGTCATGCTCTCGGTCCCCCCGGCGACGATGGTGTCCGCCTGCCCGGTGGCGATCTTGGCCGCGGCCGTCGCGATCGCCTCCAGACCCGAGGCGCAGAAGCGGTTCAGGGTGAGCCCCGGCGTCCCCTCGGGCATGCCCGCGCGCAGCGCGGCGACGCGGGCGACGTTATTCCCCTGCTCGCGCTCCGGGCTGGCGCAGCCGAGGATCACGTCCTCGACCTCGTCGTCCGCAATCCCCCCCGCCCGCTCCAGCGCGGCGCGGACGGCGACCGCCGCCAGGTCGTCGGGCCGCGTCTCGCGCAGCGTCCCCTTCGGGGACCGCGCGATCGGCGTCCGCGCCCCTGAAACGATCACGACTTCTCGGTTCATGATTCTCTCCGGTGCCGACACGAGGGCGCGGCAAGGGAACGCCCTTGCCGCGCCCGGAAGATGCCGCCGCCGCGCGCGCCCATTTCCGGCTATTCCATCGTGGTGCGGATGGCGTCGACGACCTGCTCCACGCTCGGCAGGGCGGCGTACTCCAGGACCGGGTTGTAGCCGATGTACGTGTCCTGGCGCGCGACGAGCTGCGGCGCGGAGTAGAACAGGCCGAACCGCTCCGGCGTGCCCGTCATCTCCGCGATGATGGTCCCGCCGAGGCCGGTCGTGCGGGCGTCCTCGTGGACCACGACCAGGCGGCCGGTGTGCCGCAGCGACCCCTCGATCGTCTCGTAATCGACCGGCGAGAGCGTCCGCAGGTCGATCACCTCCACGGAGACGCCCTCCGCCTCCTGGACCCGGTCCGCCGCGGCCTCCGCCAGCTCCATGCAGTTCCCCCAGGTCACCAGGGTGACGTCCGTGCCGGGCCGCCGGATCGCCGCCTTGCCGATCGGCACCGCCTCCAGAGTCGGGAGGACGGGCGAACGCTTGCGGAAGATGTGCTTGGGCAGAAGGAAGAGCGTCGGGTCGCTGCCGCGGATGGCCGACCAGAGCAGCGCGGCGGCGTCCTCGCTCGTGCTCGGCACCACGACGTTGAGGCCGTGGACGTGCGCCCAGATGCCGTCGTTGCTCTCCGAGTGCCAGATGCTCCCGCCCGGCAGGTACGCGCCGTAGGGGGCGAAGAGGACCATCGGGCAGGCCCATTCGCCGCCGCTGCGCCAGCGCAGCGTCCCTACCTGCGTCATGATCTGGTTCAGCGCGGGCGGGATGAAGTCGGTGAACTGTATCTCGAAGACCGGTTTCCACCCCGTCGCGGCCAGCCCGACCGCCGCGCCGACGATGGTCGCCTCGGCGAGCGGGGAGTTGAGCACGCGGCCGGGGAACTGCTGCGACAGCCCCTTCGTCACCCCGAAGACCCCGCCCTTGGGGTCTTCGATGTCCTCGCCGAAGATCAGCACCTTGTCGTCCTGGCGCAGCGCCTGGCGCAGCACCTCGTTGACCGCGGCGACCATCGTGGTAGGCTCGGCGAAGCGGACCGGCGGCGCGGACAGCGGCGTGGCCGGGCCGTACAGGTGGCGCATCGGGTCCGGCGCGGGGTCAGGCGTCCCCTCGGCCAGGCGGTATTCCTCATCGACCATCCGCGCGATCTCTACCTGCTCCCGCTTCCACTCCGCTTCGGTCATTTCGCCGCCGTCGATCAGGCGGCGGGCCAGCAGGTCGATCGGGTCGCGGGCGCTGTCACAGGCCAGGTCCTCGGCCGTGCGGTAGAGCCGCTGGTCGTCGCTGCTCGTGTGCGAGCAGAGCCGGTCGAACTCGCACCAGAGCACGGTCGGGCCGTCGCCCGCGCGCGCCTTCGTGATCGCCTCCGAGGCGGCGTCGAAGAGGCGGTACGGGTCGCGCGCGTCCACGCGCACCATGGACGCCTCCGGCAGCGCGCCGATGCGGTACGGGAAGAACTTCTCCGTCGGCGTGCTGATGCCGTAGCGGTTGTCTTCGATGACGAAGACTACCGGCAGCTTCTCCTGCAGGGCGAACGCCACGGCCTCGTAGAACTCGCCCTGGCGTGCCGCGGCGTCGCCGAGCGTGGTCACGACCACCTGGTCGGTCCCCTCGCGCCGGAAGCCCCAGGCCGCCCCGACCGCGGGAAGGCACTGCGCCCCCGTGGGCGTGGCGACGGAGAAGATGTTGTGCGCCCGGTCGCTGTAGTGGCCGGGCATCTGGCGTCCGCCGCTGCTGCTGTCGCGCTTGGCGAGGTACGCCAGCGCCAGTTCGTAATTGGAAACGCCGCGCGCCAGCACGAGGGCGCGGTCGCGGTAGTACGGGAAGATGTAGTCGTCCGGGCGCAGCGCCCAGGCCAGGGCCGCCAGCGGTTCGTGTCCCATCCCGGAGACCTGGAACCAGCCCTTGCCCTGGCGGAGAAGGATGCCTTCGCGGCGGTCCCCCTCCCGTGAGAGTGCCATGAGATGAAGGAGAGCCCGCGGCGGCGGCGCGGCGGGGTTGCCCGCGCCCGCGCCCGTCCCGGCGGAAGTCCGCTCCTCGAGAGCCAGCGTCATTGCTTACTCCTGTCCGGGTCGCGGTAGTGCGGATAGCGGCAGAGCGCAGGAGCCCCGCTCAGCAGAGCCCGTGCGCGGCACGCCGCCCGCGACCATACTGATTATACCGGAATCCACCCCCGCCGCGTCCCCGCCGGTCGTCCTGACCCCC
>DATLHN010000290.1:0-15777 GCA_035539875.1 Armatimonadaceae bacterium | reverse complement strand
GCGCGAAGCCGAACGCGCGATACAGGCGGGCGGCGGCGGCGAGGCAGCGCAACGTCCACAGATGCATGGACCGGTATCCCGCCGCCTCGGCAAACGTGACCGCCTCGCCCAGGAGTCGCCTTCCGAGGCCCCGGCCGCGCGGCCGGGTCGAGCAGGAACCACCGGAGTTGGGCTGCATCCCTCTGCTCCGACGCCCGGACGACGGCGACGCTGCCGACGATCCGCCCGTCCGCCGCTTCCACCACCCAGAGGCGCTCCCGCGCCGGGTCGTAGTCCCGGGAGAACCGGGCGAGCCCCTCGGCGACGTACCCCTCAAAGCGGTGGTCGAAGCCCTGCTCGCGGGCGTACAGGAGCCCGTGCAGCCGAACGACCGCGCCCAGGTCGCCGGGCCGCAGATCGCAGCGCAGGTGTAGGGGCGTCCCTTCGGTTTCCGCCATGCAGCCAGTATAGCCCGCGCACGCGCCCGACGGCCGGAGGTACGAACGCCCCCGCCCGCGAACGGATACGTCTATGAAGAAATCCGTCGCCGAGTTCGAGGTGTACACGTTCCACATCGACTTCTCCGGGCACGTCAGCAACGTCGTCTACGTGCAGTGGATGGAGGTCGCCCGCCTCAAGCTCCTGGAGGCGGCGGGCGCGTCCGTGCGGGAGATGGCCGAGCGGCAGGGCGTCATCCCCGTGCTCACCGAGACGCGCATCCGCTACCGCAGGCCCCTCTTCTTCGGCGACCGCGTCCGGGTCGAGGCGTGGGTCTCGGAGCTGAAGCCCGCCTCGGCGTGGGTGGAGTACCGCTTCTACCGCGCGGGCGACGAAGGCGAGGACGGCGAGATTGTGGCGGCGGGGCGGCAGAAGGGCGTGTACCTCCACCGGGACACGCAGCGCCCCTACCGCCTGACCCGCGAGGAGCGCGCGCTGCTGGAGCCCTACCTCGCGGCGGCCGGGGAGGACGACGGCGCGTGGGGCGGCGGCGACGCGCCCTGACGGTCTACCTTACCGCGCCGCGCGGAACTCGGCCCGGACGCCCGGGTAGAGGACGAGGAGCCAGCGCCCCTTCTCCTCGCCGAGGACGCTGAGGGCGGTGGCGAGGCCATCGGAGGTCATGCCGTCCGGGGCGACGACGGTCACGGCGGTGCGGGTGGTCAGCCCGAGGCCGGTTCGCGGGTCCACGATGTGGGAGTAACGAACGCCGCCGATCTCGACGAACTGCTCCGTATCGCCCGAGGTGGAGACGGCGCAGTCGGCCAGGGTGCGTACCCCGCCGCCGACCTCGACGCGCCATCCCGCGGGCGCGTCGGGCGGCGCGCCGCTGACGACGATGTCCCCGCCCGCTTCCACCAGCGCCCGGGTGACGCCGTTCGCCTTCAGCGCGGCCTGGGCCTCGTCGCAGGCGAACCCCTTTGCGATGCCGCCCAGGTCGAGCTGCATCCCGGGCGTCTCCAGGGCGACCGTGCGGGCCACCGGGTCCGCCAGGCGGACCCCGCGCCAGCCGACGCGCGACCGGGCCTCCCGGAGCGCGGCGGGGTCGGGCAGTCGCCCCGATCTGCGCGCCGCGCGCCAGAGGCGCACCAGGGGACCCACGGTCACGTCGAACGCGCCGTCACTGCGCCGGGCCAGCGTGTGGGACCGCTCCAGCACGCGCCACAGGTCCGCGCTGACCGGCTGCGGCCCCCGGCCCGCCTTCGCGCAGAGCCGCATCAGCTCGCTGGTGGGCCGGTAGTCGCTCATCACCTGTTCCAGTGCGGCGAAGCGGTCGAAGGCGGCCCGGCACGCGGCGCGGGCCTGCGCCTCGCTCCCGGCATAGACCGTGAGGCGGACGGGGACGCCCATGTGCACTTCCGTAAAGGAGAAACGCGCAAGTGCTTGAGCGGAAGCGTGGCGCAACGAGGAAAAACCGACTATACAGGGGAACAGGAAGAGCACAGTAAGGAGCGCGGTACGCAACAGTATGAAGGTACGTCGCCTGACCCATCTCGGCCTGCTGGTCGCCATCGGGCTGATTCTATCACGCGCCGCCACCGGGCAGACGCCCGCCGCCGGAGCGGCCGCGGCGATGAAGCCGTTCACCGAGAAGATACCCGGCTCGCTCGTCACGTTCGACATGGTCCCGGTGCCCGCGCCGCCGGGGGGCAGGCCGTTCTACATCGCGAAGACGGAGACGACCTGGGACGCGTACGACATTTTCGCCTTCCGGCTCGACCTGACGCAGGAGCAGGGGGCCAACGTGGACGCCACGTCACGCCCCTCGAAGCCCTACGGCGCGCCGGACCGCGGCTTCGGGCACAAGGGTTACCCGGCGGGCAGCATCCCCCACCAGGCGGCGGAGGCGTACTGCGCCTGGCTCTCTCAAAAGACCGGGAAGAAGTACCGCCTGCCGACGGAGGCGGAGTGGGAGTGGGTCGCCACGGCGGGCAAGCCTGCCGCCGCGGCACCCCTCGCGAAGGCTGACCTCGACAAGGCGGCGTGGTACTGGGACACGACCGAAGAGAAGACGATGGCGGTCGGGACGAAGGCCCCCAACGCCTGGGGCGTCCACGACATGCTCGGGAACGTGGCGGAGTGGGTGACGGTGGGACAGGGCAAGCCGCCGGTCGTCAAGGGAGGGTCCTTCCTGGACAAGGCGAAGGACCTCTACCCGAAGGCACGCCTGCCCTACCAGCCCGCCTGGCAGGAGAGCGACGCGCAGAATCCGAAGTCGAAGTGGTGGTACGCGGACGGCCCTCAGGTCGGCTTCCGCGTCGTCTGCGAGATGTAGGGCGCCTCCCCGCGGAGGTCCCGACGTTCAGAAGGGAACCCAAGTATGGCATCCGATAAGACCGCGGTGTCGCGGCGCTCATTTCTCCACCGGTCCGCGGTCGCCGCCGCGGCGACCGCCGGCACGGGCTCTGCCCTGCTCTCCTCGGGCAACTACGCGTTCGCACAGGGCTCCGACACGCTCAAGGTCGGCGTCGTCGGCTGTGGCGGGCGCGGCAGCGGCGCGGCGTCGAACATCCTGGAGGCAGACCCGGCCACGCAGATCGTGGCCATCGGCGACGCGTTCGAGGACCGGGCGAAGGGCTGCCGGGACTCGCTCACCAAGCAGAAGCCGGACCGGGTCAAGCTGCCGGACGACCGGGTGTTCGTCGGCCTCGACGCCTACAAGAAAGTCATCGACTCCGGCGTGGACATCGTCATCCTGGCGACGCCGCCCGGCTTCCGCCCGCTCCACCTGAAGGCGGCCGTGGACGCGGGCAAGCACGTATTCGTCGAAAAGCCGGTCGGGGTGGACCCGGCGGGCATCCGCTCCGTCTTCGAGTCCGCGGACAGGGCGAAGCAGAAGAACCTCGCCATCGTCGCCGGCACGCAGCGCCGCCACGAGAACCGCTACCGCGAGACGATCAAGCGCATCCACGACGGCGCGATCGGCGACATCGTCGGCGCGCAGTGCTACTGGAACCAGGGCGGCCTCTGGATGCACAAGCGCAAGCCGGAGTGGTCCGACGCGGAGTGGCAGATCCGCAACTGGCTCTACTTCACCTGGCTTTCGGGCGACCACATTGTGGAGCAGCACGTCCACAACATCGACGTCATCAACTGGGCGATGAACGCGCACCCGGTCAAGGCGCTCGGGATGGGCGGGCGGCAGGTGCGCACCGACCCGGCCTACGGCCACATCTTCGACCACTTCACGATCGAGTTCGAGTACCCGAACGGGATGAAGATGCTGAGCATGTGCCGCCAGATCGACGGCACGGCGTCGCGGGTCGGCGAAAGCCTCGTCGGCACGAAGGGCACGTCGAACGCCGCCAGCAACATCAAGGACGCGAAGGGGCAGACCATCTACCGCTTCGAAGGCTCGAACCCGAACCCGTACGTCCAGGAGCACGTCAACATGATCGCCAGCATCCGGGCGGGCAAGCCGCTCAACGAGGGGCGTCAGGTGGCGGAGTCCACGCTGACGGCGATCATGGGACGCCTTTCTGCCTACACCGGCCAGGAAGTCACCTGGGACCAGATGCTCGCGATGCCCATCGACATCGTCCCGGCGAAGGTCGAACTCGGGCCGCTGCCGGTGGCCCCGGTGCCGGTGCCGGGCCGCACGAAGCTCGAAGACTTCATCGCCCGTACCGCTTAGGCAGGCGTTATGGAACGACGCAGTTTCCTGAAAACGGGGGTCGCCGCGGCAGTAGCCGCGGCGACCCTCGCGGCGACCGAATCCGCCCGCGCCGCGGGCGAGGAATCCTTTTCGTTGAACACACCGATAGCGCAGGGCGGCAGCGCGCCCTTCAAGCTCAAGTACGCGCCGCACTTCGGCATGTTCCGCAACCATGCGGGCGGCGACCCCCTCGACGAACTAAAGTTCATGCACGACGCGGGCTTCCGCGCGATCGAGGACAACGGTATGAAGGGCCGCGCGCCGGACCTTCAGGAGAAGATCGGCAAGGAACTGGCGCGCCTCGGCATGGAGATGGGCGTCTTCGTCGCCAGCGCGGGCTTCGGCAATACGGGCTACGCCTCCGGCGAGGAGGCGACCCGCGAGCGGTTCCTTAAGGACATGAAGGACTCCCTCGAGGTGGCGAAGCGGGTCAACGCGAAGTGGGTGACGGTCGTCCCCGGCGAGCGCTTCCATAAGATCGACTTCGACTTCCAGACGGCCAACGTCGTGGACCTGCTGAAGCGCGGGGCGGAGATCTGCGAGCCGTCGGGCCTGGTCATGGTCCTGGAGCCGCTGAACTTCCGCGACCACCCGGACATGTTCCTGACCCGCGTCCCGCAGGCGTACCTGGTCTGCAAGGCGGTGGGCAGCCCCTCCTGCAAGATCCTCTTCGACATGTACCACCAGCAGATCACCGAGGGGAACATCATCCCGAACATCGACGCGGCGTGGAGCGAGGTGGCGTACTTCCAGCAGGGCGACAACCCGGGCCGCAAGGAGCCGACCACCGGGGAGATGAACTACCGAAACATCTTCCGGCACATCCACAACAAGAAGTTCACCGGCATCCTCGGCATGGAGCACGGGAACGCGCAGCCCGGCAAGGAGGGCGAGATCGCCCTGATCAAAGCCTACCGGGAGTGCGACAGCTTCGCCGTCTGAGCGGAGCGCGACTCACGTACGCGCGCAGGGGCCTCCCGGATTCCGGGAGGCCCTTTCCTTTACGCGGTATCCAGAGTCGCCACGACGGCCCGGTGGCGGGCGAGGAGTCGGTCGCGGTCGTACGGGTTCGGGAGGGCGGCGGTCGTCGCCTCGGCGGCGGCGAGGTCGGCGTGGTGGCGCAGCGCGGCGCGGGCGTCGCGGCCCTCGTCGCCGCCGGGCAGGTGCGGCAGGACCGACTCGATGGCGTCCAGCATCCGCAGCAGCACGTCGGCGTTACCGCGGCTGTACTGCCGGATCAGGTGGAAAGCCGTGTCGGTCAGCCGCGCGAAGGTGATCGGGTCGTAGAGCAGGCGCGCCTTTCCGGCGGCGTCCGCGCGGTACGACCAGGGACGGCACGTCGCCACGATGCGCCCGAGGATGACCCCGAGCCGGTCCAGGCAGGCCATAGCGGTGAACGGGTCGTTGATCGCGGGCGACATGGCGCGCACGGCGATCTCCACCAGCTGGTTGATGCCGAACTCGATGTCCTGGGTCAGGATGCGCTGCCGCCCCACCAGGTAGCCGCCCTGCGCCTCCGCGACCAGCACGCCGTCGGCGCGGTCCGCGGGCCACAGGTAGGCGAGAATAGCCCCCTCCCCCACGAAGTCGCCGGGGTGCGCCCGCAGCCGGACGACCACGTCGCGCGACGTCGCCAGCGACAGGAGACGCCCGACGTCCAGCGCGTGGACGTAGCCGGTGACGGCGCTCGGGACCGGGACCCCCTCGCGCTCCGCGCGCCGCTTGAGCGCCCGCTGTTCCTCCTCGGTCAGGGCTTCCGGCCCGGTCACGTCGCGGCTTCCGAGCGTCGCCTGGTAGTAGTTGACGACGCGGTCCATCTCGTCGCCGACCCCGTCGATCACCACCGGGGCCTGGAGCGTCACCCCGATGTTGTGGACGAAGAAGACGAGCGAGCAGAACGCGAAGAGCGCGAGGCCGAGGCTGACCGTGGTCGCGATGTGCGGCAGATTGTCCAGGTCCTTCGCGTAGGGGATCGAGAAGAGGACCACCATGCAGTAGATGAACGTCGCGAAGTAGGAGCCGAGGACGACCTGCGTGGTCGTGTCGCGAAGGAAGTTGCGCAGCAGCCGCGAGCCGAACTGCGAGGCCGCCACGGAGAGCGGCACGGTCGTGAGCGAGAAGACGACCCCGGCCGTTCCTAAAGTCGTCGTCCCTACGGTCAGCAGGACGGTCCGCTCGGCGTCCGCCTCGCCGACGTAGAGGAAGTGGCTCTCCAGGAGGCTGGCGTCGGGCACCACGAAGTCGACCCAGAGCATGAGGCGCGCCAGGATGACGGCGGCGACGGACATCAGGATCGGGACGAACCAGTAGCTGGAGCGGAGCTGGTGCCAGACGTGTATGAGGCGAGTGTTCATCGGGCGAGCGTCAGGGGAGGAGACGACTCATTCTACCCGAGCCGACGCCAACCCGTGCGGCGGCAGGATACGGTCACCCGACGGGCGGCGTGTGAACGCGGCCCGCTTGTGGGAAATCATCCCGTAGACGCGCCCGGCCTCGAACCGGGCGCGCGAACGCGATAGAAGGGTTTCCCATGGACTCGATCAATGCGAACCAGCCGGAAGACAACCGCGACGACCTGAGTGGCGAAGCGGCCGTCCGGCGGATACAGGACACGGTGCGCCGCGCGCCGACCTGCTTCTTCTGCACGGCGGGCCACCCCGGGGAAGGCTCCGACGGCGCCCGCCCGATGAACGTGCGGACGGTGGACGACCGGGGGGACCTCTGGTTCCTGAGCGCCAGCGACAGTCACAAGAACCGGGAGATCGCCCGCGACCCGAACGTCACGCTATTCTTCCAGGGTTCGGACCATTCCGACTTTCTGCACCTGAGGGGGCGGGCGGAGATTTCCACGGATCGGGCGAAGATCAAGGAGCTGTGGGAACCGATCATCAAGACGTGGTTCACGGAAGGCGTGGACGACCCGCGGATCACGGTCATCCGGGTCGCGCCGACCGAGGGCTACTACTGGGACAACAAGCACGGCAACGTTATCGCCGGGATCAAGATGCTGTTCGGCGCGGCGATAGGCAAGACGCTCGATGATTCCATCGAGGGCAGGGTCGAGGTGACGCCGGGCGCGTAGTCCCCCGTGCGCCTCGGAATCTTCCTCGGGGCGCGAGATTCGGCGGGGGCAATGGCGTACCATGCCTGCCATTGCCCCCCCGCCTCTCTCGTCAGACCTCGCAGCCGGAGACGGGGATTCCGGCGGCGGCGCGGGCCTTCTCTAGGACGGCGATGCGCTTGCGGATCTGCTCCGGGGTGACGAAGAGGGCGGCGCCCTCGCGCAGCGCGGGGTACAGGCCCTCGTAGTAGCTCTGCGCCCAGCCCTCGAACGAGTCGGTGCAGGTGTGCGACACCTCCTGCCACTCCGGCTTCTCGCTGTTGTAACTGCGGTCCGGGGTCGACGCCTCCTGCGGCGGGCGCGCGGGCATGCCCCCCCACTGCACCCACTTCCAGTGCAGCTCCTTGCCGGTGCCGCGCAGGCCGCCCGCCGTGCCCATCACGTGCCACTGGTCCTGGGCGTAGGGGCTTGCCGCCGTGAATTCGATGTCCACCAGCGGGGCGTCCGGCACGCCCGGCGCGGTGAGGGTCAGGCGGACGTGGTCCTCGGCGTCGCCGCTACTCAGCGCGTTCCGCAGGTGCGCCCGCACCTCGATCTGCTCGGGCTCGTGAACGCCGCAGTCGGAGAGCAGTTCCATCGCCTGGTCCAGCGGGTGCGGCAGGTTGTTGTTGAGCTGCCCGCCGCCGAAGCGGCGCATCGTCTGCCAGTCCCAGCGCCGCCCGAAGCCGTGGTACGCCATGCGGATCTGGACGATGGTCCCGAGCTTGCCCGAGCGGATGACCTCGCGCACCTTCGCAAAGCTCTCCTCGTAGCGCCGGTTCTGGAAGGGGGCGAGGACGACCGGGCTGCCCTTCGCCGCCTGGCGGTCGCGCGCGGCGAGCATGGCGTCCACCTCCGCCACGGTCAGGCCGAACGGCTTCTCGCAGAGCACGTGCTTGCCCGCGTCCAGCGCGGCCACGGCGTGCTCCGCGTGCCAGCGGTTCTGGGTCGCGACGGTCACCAGTTCCACCTCGGGGTGGGCCAGCAGCGCGCCGATGTCCGCGCAGGCGTCGCAGCCCACCGAGGCGGCCGTCTCCGCGCACCGGGCCGCGTTCGTGTCCGCCACGGCGACCACGCGGTACTTCTCCGGCAGTTTCCCCAGCGCGCGCAGGTGGATTCCGTATCCGCTGCGCCCCAGACCGAGCACGCCCACGCGCACCGCCGCCCCCGCTCCCTGCTGCTCCGCCATGCCCATTAGCCTCCTTCACGCGGGCTCACCTTGACAGAGCGGCCTCGCGTGTTATACACTCTTTCTCAACAGAAACTATATAGCATATAGTAGTTTCTGGCGTTACCACCGTCCACGCTGCTCACTTAATTTGTCCCGACGGACGGAGTTCCCTGCTGCATGTCCCACGACACTTCCCGGCGACAGTTCCTGCGCGAGATGCTTTCGGCGGCGGCGCTGACCGCCGCGGGTTCCGTCGTCTCCGCCGGGTGCTCCCCGCGCCGTCAGGACCCGTCCGGCGTCGTCACGCTGGAGTTCTATAACTACGCAACCCCGGAGTTCCTGACCCTCTACAACGAGAAGCTGATCCCGGCCTTCGAGAAGACGCACCCGAACATCCGGGTCCGGATGAATTCCAGCCTCGGCGACGCCGGTTACGACGCCAAGCTGCTCACCCTGATCGCGGGGAAGATGGCACCGGACCTGTTCCACGTCACGCAGCAGAACTTCCCGTTCTACGCCGCCAAGGACATACTCCTCCCGGTGGACGGGTTCCTGAAGGACGACCCGGACCTTTCCGAGGACGCCTTCTTCCCGCAGGTGACGAACGGCATGCGCTTCCAGGGCCAGCTGCTGGGCCTGCCGAGCGACTTCTCGACCATCGTCATGCTCTACAACCAGGACCTCTTCGACCGGTACCGCGTGGCGTACCCGGAGGACGGCTGGACGTGGGACGACTACCTGGCGTCGGCCAAGGCGCTCACCCACGACACCGACCGCGACGGCTACACCGACCTCTTCGGCACGATGAACCCCGGCGCGTACAACCGCTGGCCCGCCTGGGTCTGGATGAACGGCGGCGACCTGTTCACGCCCGACGTTAAGAAGTGCCTGATGGACACGCCGGAGTCCATCGCGGGACTCCAGTTCTACGTGGACCTCGCCCGGAAGCACAAGGTCGCGCCGCTCGCGGGGCAGACGATGGGCCAGGACTTCCAGGACTTCTTCACCTCGCAGATGACCGCGATGATCGCCGACAGCCGCTTCGCCTACAAGCGGTTCCTGCGCAAGCGCAAGCTCAAGTTCCGCTGGGACCTCGCGCCCATGCCGCGCGGCCGGGAGCAGGCGACCACCTTCATATGGGGCGGCAACTGCATCCTGAAGACGACCCCGCACCCGCAGGAGGCTTGGGAGTTCCTCAAGTTTCTCTCCGGCGCGGAGGGCGCGGCGATCAACCTGGAGGCGGGGAACGCCCTGCCCGCCTACCGCCCCGCCGCCGAGCAGGAGATACGCAGCCCGCTCGACCCGAGCGTCCCGAAGAACGACCGCTGCTTCCTGGAGGCGGTCGCCTACGGGCGCACCGCGCCGACCCCGCCGCAGTTCGCGGAGTACAACCAGGCGATGACGGTGCTCCAGGACGCGTTCCTCGGGATCAAGCCCGTGGAGACCGCCTGCCGCGAGTTCGCCGCCGAGGTGAACGCCGTGCTGGCGTCGGAGGTGTTCTAACATGTCGGCCCGAGCCTCGTTCCGCACCGAGCCGATGACCGACCGGGAGAAGAAGGAGGCGCGCGACGCCCTGCTCTTCCTCTCGCCGTGGCTCGCGGGCTTCGTCCTGTTCACGGCGGGACCCATCCTGTTCTCGCTGTACCTCTCGTTCTGCCGCTGGGACGTCATCCGCCCGATCCAGTGGATCGGGCTGGCGAACTACCAGCAGATGTTCTCGGACCGCCTGCTGCTGGTCTCGCTCAAGAACACGATCTTCTACGCCGCGCTCTACATCCCGCTGTCGCTGGTGGTGGCGCTGTCGCTGGCGATGCTGCTGAACCAGAAGGTGAAGGGCATCGGCCTGTTCCGGACGCTGTTCTACCTGCCGACGCTGACGCAGGGCGTGGCGACGTTCACCCTGTGGAGCCTGATCTTCGACCCGGAGACGGGCCTGCTGAACCGGGGACTGCGCACGGTCATCCCGAACCCGCCGGGCTGGCTGCTCGACCCGGCCTGGTCCAAGCCCGCGCTCGTGCTGATGGCGCTCTGGTCGGTCGGCGGCACGATGCTGATCTTCCTGGCGGGCCTGAAGAACATCCCGGCAGACCTGTACGAGGCGGCGAACATCGACGGGGCGAAGCCGTGGACGCAGTTCTGGCGCGTGACGTTGCCGATGCTCTCGCCGACGATCTTTTTCAACGTCATCATGGGCACGATCGGGGCGTTCCAGGTCTTCGCCGCGGCGTTCGTTCTGACGAGCGGCGGCCCGTCGAACTCCACACTGTTCTACGTCTACTACCTGTTCAACCGCGCGTTCGTGTACTTCAACATGGGCTACGCGTCGGCCATGGCCTGGCTGCTGTTCGCCATCGTCCTCGTAC
Organism: Armatimonadaceae bacterium; assembly: GCA_035539875.1. Taxonomy (GTDB): domain Bacteria; phylum Armatimonadota; class Armatimonadia; order Armatimonadales; family Armatimonadaceae; genus CALEKU01. Next base: position 5,011 of record DATLHN010000290.1, on the reverse strand, counting down.
TGACCGTCATCCAGATGCGTATCAGCCAGAAGTGGGTGCATTATGGGTAGAGCAACAGAAGCCGTGCCCGCCGCCGCCCTGCGGCCACGCCCGGAGGGTGTGGCCGGGCGGACTGTGTCACGACGCCGGAAACCCTTCCTGCGCTCACTGCTGCCCTATGTCGCGCTCATCACGCTCTCCGTTCTCTTCGCGCTGCCGTTCATCTGGATGCTGGGGACCTCGCTGACGCCCGCGGACCTGGTGCTGGACCGCAGCCGCCCGCTGTTCCCGTCCCGGCTCGCGTGGGGAAACTACGTCGAGGCGATGACGGTGCTGCCGTTCGGGACGTTCCTGAAGAACACGCTGCTCGTCGCCGTACTGTGCATGATCGGGCAGAGCCTTTCGGCGGCGAGCGTCGCCTTCGCCTTCGCGCGGCTGAAGTTCCCCCACCGGGACAAGCTGTTCCTGCTAGTGCTGGCGACCATGATGCTGCCCCCGCAGGTGACGATGATCCCGACGTTCGTCCTGTGGACCCTCCCCGGCTGGGTGGACAGCCTCAAGCCGCTCATCATCCCGTCGTTCTTCGGCGGCGGCGCGTTCTTCATCTTCCTGCTGCGGCAGTTCTTCCTGACGATCCCGACCGAGCTGGAGGACGCCGCGCGCCTCGACGGCTGCACGAGCTGGGGCATCTTCCGCCACGTCGCGCTGCCGCTCTCGAAGCCCGCGGTGACGACGGTGGCGCTGTTCTCGTTCATCGGGCACTGGAACGACTTCCTCGGCCCGCTGATCTACACGCAGAGCATGGAGAAGAAGACCCTGGCGGTGGGCCTGACGGCGTTCAAGAGCCTGCACGGGACGGAGTATCACCTCCTGATGGCGGCGAGCGTCGTGGTGCTGCTGCCGATCCTGGTGATCTTCTTCTGCGCCCAGCGCTACTTCGTCGAGGGCGTGGTGACGTCGGGCGTGAAGGGGTAGAGAACCGGGCTTTGGAAGGAGGCTGTATGCAGAAGCGACGACACTTCCTGCGGGGCGCGGCGCTCGGGGCCGCGTACCTCGCCCTGGGCGAAGATGCGAAAGCAGCAGAGGCGGGAGAAGCGATGGAAGCAGCAGCGAAGGTGCGGCATCTGGGACAGCCCTGCCGGGCGCGCAACGTCCACATCGGCACGACGGTGCAGGACGCCGGGCGCGAGTGGTTCGTCATCACCAACACGAACGAGAACGCCAACGTCGAGTTGATCTTCATCGACGCGAAGGGCGACACCGGGCACGTCTACCGCGCGCCCGCCGGGGCCGGGGCCTGGGCGCTGCACAAGCTGCCCGGGAACCGCATCGCCATCGCCACCTACTACGACGGCACGTTCATGGTCTTCGACGTGACGAAGCGCGAGTGGGTACGGACGATCAAGTTCCCCGGCGAGGACTACGTCTGGACGCTGGCGCAGGGCAAGGACGGCCGCCTCTACGGCGGCAGCTACCCCGGCGGCAAGCTCGGCGCGTTCGACGCGGAGAAGGGCACCGTGGAGGACCTGGGCGCGCCCACCAAGGCGGACGGCAACCTCTACCTGCGCTGGACCTCCGCCCTGCCCGACGGGCGCATCTTCTGCCAGTTCGGCTTCACGAAGCCGGAGACGATGATCTTCGACCCGGACACGAAGCAGTTCGCCCGCGCCCCGGAGCACATGCAGTCGCTCTCGTCGGGCGTCGTCTGGAACGGCTACTTCCTCGCCGGGGACAAGGCGTACCGGGGGTCTGACCTCGCCGTCGCCGACCCGCTCCCCTTCCCCGCGCCGCCCGCCGACAAGGGCGCGTGGGCGATCGACGTCCGCCTGACCGACGAGAAGACGCTGGTGCTTCGCCAGGGCACGGACGTGTACCAGTACGGCGTCGGCGACGCCGCGCTGACGAAGGTCCTTTACCTGCGCGCGCGCGGGAGCGGCGCGCTGATGGCCCGCGGAGAGGCGGGCGACTACTACGGCATCCGCGGCCAGGACTACTTCGCCATGCGCAAGGGGGACGCGAAGCAGAACCTCCGCATCATCCCGGGCGAGGCCGCGGCGCGCGGGACCCACTTCCTCACGATCGACGACTCGGGGACGCTCTGGGGCGGCCCGACGTTCGGACAGACCCTCTTCTACCAGGACACGAAGACGGGCAAGTACACGAACACGGGCGTCGTGTCCGACTACGGCGGCGAGGTCTACGACGTCGAGGTGATCGACGGGGTCTGCTACGCCGTGGCCTACGCGGGCGGCGAGTTGATCCGCTTCGACCCGCGCGCGAAGTGGGACCAGGTCAGCCACGTCAACCCGAAGACCATCGTGCGGGTCGGCGGGAGCTACATCCGCCCCAGTGCGGGCGTCACGACCGGCCCGGACGGACGCCTTTACTCGGGCTGGCTGGCGCAGTACGGCCAGTACGGCGGCCTGCTGCTCGTAGCAGACCCGAAGACGGGCAAGAATGAACAGCACAAGAACCCACTCGGCCCCCACGGCCTGAGCGCGGTCGCCCCGGTCGGCGGCGACCTGGTCGTGATCGGCACGACGATCTACGGCAACGGCCTGGGCAACCAGAAGGACACCCCCGCGAAGCTGGGCGTCTTCGACCTGAAGGCCAAGAAGACCGTCTGGCAGCGCGACTTCCCCGGCGTGGCAAGTATCGGCGGCATGGTCTACGACCCGAAGTCGCGGCGGGTCGCCTTCCTGGCCAGCGGCCTCCTGCACCTGTTCGACCCGGCGGCGCGGGAGATCGTGGGCGGCAAGCCTGCCCTGGCCGAGAAGGTCACCAGCCACGGCCTCGCGGCGCACGGGGGCGAGATATTCTACGCCGTGGAGAAGCGCGTCTTCGCGCTCGACGCGGCGACCGGCAAGGCGCGGACCGTAGCCGACGTCCCGGGGAAGGTGGACTCGCTCGCCGTCGGCGGACCGGCGGGGCGCGTTTATGTGGCGTGCGGAATCGACGTTTACGAGATCGCGGAGGCGTAAGTATTTCCATGACGATGACACTCACGGCGGAGAAGCTGGCATTGCAGGGCGGCGCGCCCATCAGGACGAAACCGTTCCCGGCCTGGCCGGTCTGGGGCTCGGAAGAGGAAGAAGCCGTCCTGCGCGCGCTCAACAGCGGCAAGTGGGGGCGCATCGACGGCTCCGAGGTGGCGGCGTTCGAGCAGGAGTTCGCGCGCTACCACGACGCCGAGTACGGCGTCGCGATGACGAACGGCTCGGTGTCCCTCCGGCTCGCGCTCGTGGGAGCGGGAATCCGGGCGGGCGACGAGGTGATCGTGCCGCCCTACACATTCCTGGCGACCGCGACCACGGTCGTGGAGGCGAACGCCGTCCCGGTCTTCGTCGACATAGACCCGGACTCCTACTGCCTGGACCCGGTCCGCGTCGAGGAGGCGATCACGCCGCGCACCCGCGCCATCGTCGTCGTGCACCTGGGCGGACAGGCGGCGGACATGGACGCCCTGACCGACATCGCCCGGCGGCACAACCTCACCCTGATCGAGGACGCCGCGCACGCCCACGGGGGCGAGTACAAGGGCCGCAAGCTCGGCTCGATCGGCGACGTGGGCTCGTTCTCGTTCCAGGCGTCCAAGAACATGACGGCGGGCGAGGGCGGCATCCTCATCACCAATAACGAGGAGCACGAGCGGATGGCGCGCTCGCTCCACAACTGCGGGCGCGTCGCCAACGGCACGTGGTACGCCCACGAATACCTCGGCGGCAACAACCGCATGACGGAGATCCAGGCGGCCATCCTGCGCTGCCAGCTCGCCCGTCTGGAGGAGCAGACCGCACGACGCGACGCGAACGGACGCTACCTGAACGAACAGCTCGCGAAGATCCCCGGCATCCGCCCGCTGCCGCGCGGGCTGGGCGAGACGCTGCACCCCTACCACCTGTACGTATTCCGCTACGACGCGGCCGCGTGGGACGGGCTCCCGCGCGGGACGTTCGTCAAGGCGCTGACCGCCGAGGGCGTGGCTTCGTCGGAGGGATACCCCATCGCCCTGTACCGGCAGCCGGTCTTCGCCAGGAAGCAGTTCGGCCCTTACTCGGGCGCCGCGGACGGCTACCTCGCCGACCCGGAGGCGAACGCCGCCCGGTGCCCGGTCGCGGAGCGGGTCTGCTCCGCCGAGGGATGCTGGCTGTTCCAGAACCAGATGCTCGGCACCCGCGAGGACATGGACGACATCGCCCGCGCCGTCGCCCGCGTCTACGAGAAGCGGCGCGACCTGCTGGAGGCCTGAACCCGCCCATGGAAACCGCTGACACCGCCGACGTCGACGCGCTGCGGGCGGGCGTCGCGACCGAGGACATCACCCCGCCGCCGGGCGTCCGCCTGAGCGGCTTCGCCGGGCGCGACTGGCGCAACGCGGGCAGCCGCGACCCGCTGCGCGCCTCCGCGCTCTACCTGGAGCAGGGGAACCGCGCCGCGGCCGTCCTGGTCACGCTCGACGTGATCGGGCTCAGCCCCCGTGACGACGCCCGCCTGCGCCGCGCGATCGCCGCGCCGCTCGGCATCGGCGCGGACGCGGTCCTGGTGGCGTGCAGCCACACCCACTCCGGCCCCGCCACCATGAACATCCGCGCCACGGGCGGGAAGGAGGCGGCCTGGACCCGCGAGGTGCTGGCGCGGGCGACCCGCGCGGCGGAACGGGCGAAGGAGACCGCGGGGGCGGTCGGCCGGGTCGAGGCGGGAAGCGCGCCCTGCGGCGCGTCGGTTAACCGGCGGGTGCGACTCCCCTCTGGGGAGATCGTGATGGGCGAGGGCGAGGGGTTCCGCGACCCGCAATGCCGCGTCCTGACTCTGCGCTCCGAAGCGGGCACGCCGCTCGCGACCCTCTTCCACTACGCGATGCACCCAGTGTCGCTGGACCGGGACAACCGGTTCACCTCCGGGGACTGGGTAGCCGTCGCCCGGGAGCGGATCGAGGCAGAGGCGGGGTGCCCAGCCCTGTTCGTCCAGGGCTGCTGCGGCGACATCAACCCGCGCGTCCGCGGCAGCGGCGCCTGCGCCGACCTGCTCGGCG
>DATLHN010000289.1:0-1892 GCA_035539875.1 Armatimonadaceae bacterium | reverse complement strand
GAGATCTGCACGTTCCGGACCCGGGAGGCGGCTCCCAGGTCGGTCGTCACGGAGAACGGCCACGTCTTCTCGTCGCTCTGGAAGGCGCTCGCGTAGTCCCCGTCGAACGCGCGGCCGGACTCGTGGCCCGCGCGGCCCGGGATCGAGGAGGAGGCCGGGCGGTCCTGGGAGAGGAGCGTCCCGGCGTGCAGCGGGACGATCAGGTCCTTCGCCGGGTCGACCAGCAGGGTGGGCGCGTAGTCGCCGAAGGCGAACCCCCCCGCGCAGCGCAGCGGCACGACGGCGTTGCGGCTCGTCCCTTCGCCGCGGATCCAGCGGTTCGCCATCAGGACCGGCACGAACGCGTCGCCGCGCCCGTAGTCGAGGATGCCCCCGCTTTGGGCCGAGAACGTGGACGAGTTCCCGAGGTAGCGTGGCTCGCTCCAGCGGCCGTCGAGCGAGCGGGCGGAGACGTAGCCCGCGCGGCTCGGGTACCAGCCCGCCGCCTGCGAGAAGAAGAGGTAGTAGAAGCCCCCCGCCTTGACGATGTGGGGCGCTTCGCGGTACTCCTCCTCCATCGCCTTGTTCTCTATGCCGGTGACGTCGGTGTAGTCGGCGTTCAGCCGGAAGAGGTACAGCGTGGCGTTCGCGCCCTGCCCGGGGACGTTCGACGCCGCCACCAGGTACCCCCGGCGGTCGTCGTCCACGAAGACGCTCATGTCGCGGACCTGGACCCCGAGCGGGTTGTAGACGCGGTGCACGGTGAAGCGTTCGCCCGGCTTCGCCGTGGCGACCATGGCGCGGCCGTGACCGTAGCTCGGCCCGGACCGCTCCCAGTGGCACCACCAGACGATCCGGTCGCGGGCCTCGTCGTAAAAGATCGTGCCCGATTCGAACTTGAAGTCGTCGAGGTCCGGGTGACTGCTCCGGTCCAGAACGACCGGGCCGTCCTCCCAGGTCTTTCCGTCGGCGGACGTCTTCACGGTGAAGCGGACGGTCTTGTCGTTCCGCTCGCCGTCGAACCGGTAGTACGTGCCCTTCGCCTTCAGCGGCTCGCCCAGCGTCGCCCCGGTCCCGGTCTGGTTGGAGTACTCCGCGGCACCGGTGGGCACGGCGGGCATGGTCGTGACCTGCTCGACGCTGGACGTCAGGGTCTTCCCCGCGCGGCGGGCCACCAGCCGGTAGGAATAGGTACCGGATCGCAAGCCGTAGTCGTTGAAGGAAGCGCCCCGCCCCGCGTATATTCTCTCGAAGTTGCCGCCGCCCTTTCCGGCCGCCCGGTGGACTTCGAAGGAGTCGCAGGGATCGGCGCTGGCCCACAGGAGCGCCACGTTGTTGACGGGACCCTTCCGGTCCGTGGCGAACAGGTAGGCGCTCAGGGCGATTTCCGGCCCGCGGTCCGACTGGACTTTTCGCTCCTCCAGTGCCTCGATCCGCTGCTGCAGACCGGCGCGGGCCGCCTGCAGTTGGGAGGGCGTCGCCGCCGCGTCGTCCGCGACCCGGCGGGCGTCGTTCAGGGCGGCGCGGAGTTCCGCCCAGGTGGCGAAACTGTACCGCTTCTCGGGGAAGACCGCCGCCTCTTTGATCATCTCGCGGAGCTGTGACTTGACCGGCGCGTCGGCCCGGGCGTCTTGCCCGCCTCCCGCCGCCCCCGCCGGGACGCCGCCGAGGCACCCCATCAGGGCCGATACGGCGGCCAGTATCGCCCCGACCCTCCACGTGATGGGGCGTGCTCCTCGCGGCTCCGCCCCCGGCGCTGTCGGCATCGTTTGCTTCCCATTCATCGTGGCTGGCATTCCCGTCTCGGGATTCGACGGGCGTCCGGTCGGACTAATCGTAGGCGGTGGCGGTGCCGACGATGCCGTCGGCGTCCCAGTCGAGGTTCTCGCGCGGCGGGCCGGGCTGCGCGGCCG
>DATLHN010000288.1:0-1573 GCA_035539875.1 Armatimonadaceae bacterium | reverse complement strand
ACGGAGGCGCTGCCCATCCTCGGCGCGCTGGGCGGTTTCGTGAGCCTGATCCTGTTCCTCACCGCGCTTCCCAGCATCCTCGTCGGTATCGGACTGCTGAGCTTCGCGCCGTGGGCGCGCGTCGTCGCCATCGTGCTGTCCATCCTGCACCTGGCGAACGCCACCACGCTCGGCCTGAGCACCCTCCTCGGCATCTACAGCCTGATCATCCTGTTCCTGCCGGAGACGGGCAGACTGTTCGAGCGACCGCGCGGCTACGGAGTCGCCTGAGCGCCTACCGCCGTCGCGAACGGACCACCATTAATCCGGCGAAGAAGAGTAAACCCGCACCGTAGGTGCCGAGCAGGAGGAGCCAGGCGCCCCCGCCGCGCCGTGGGTTTCGCGCTCGGAAGGCGTTACCGCCGTTCCCACGCAAAGTGCAAGGGTGGCGATCCCGGCGGCGGAAGCGACGACGGCCGCACGTATTCTCTGCCGTACCCGCGCGAAACCGTACGCCCAGCCGCCCATGCCGCAGAGGAGGCCGCAGGGCAGCATCGCCCACATCCGGGCCTGCACTATGGCTCCCGAGCGCAGTACGGAAGGGTCCGCGGCGACGACCAGCAGTGTTAGAAGCAGGGAAAGGACCGCGCCTCCCAGGACGCCGCTCCGTACGGCAGCCTGCCAGACGTACTCGCGTTCGGACACGGGAACCTGCCTTTCACGGTTCTGACGACGCCAGCTCAGCCAGCGTCTTCAGGTCGGGGACGACGAGGTCCGGGCGGGCGGCGTCCGCGCCGGGCGTGGCGCGGTGCCGCCGGTCCACGAGGCAGGACGCGATCCCCAGGGTGTTGGCGGGGACGATGTCGTGGTAGCGGCTCTGGGCGACGTGCAGCCAGCGGTCTTTCCGCAGCCCGAGCTGCGCCTCGGCGCGCAGGAAGTGGGCGTGCGCGGGCTTGTACGCGCCGACCTGCTGCGCGGTGATTACGGCGTCGAAGGCTGTCCCCAGGCGCTCCGCCGTCCGCGCGAACAGGTCGTCGTCGACGTTCGAGAGGACGACCAGGCGGAAGCGCGCCTTCAGCCGCCGCAGTGCGTCCACGGTGTCCGAGAATGCGGGCCAGTCGCCGACCGAGGCGGCGAACGCATCCCGCTCCGCTTCCGTCGGTGTGAAGCCGTGGTCCGCGCCGATGCCCTCCAGAACGCCGCGCAGTATCTCCCGGTACGGGCGATATTCTCCCGCCTCCAGCCGCGACTCGTGCCGGGCGTGCGACGCCAGCAGATCGTCGTCGCCCGCGGCGGCGCGAACGCCGTGCGCGGCGAGGACCGGGCGCAGCGCGGCGAGAATGCCCGCCTCCCAGTCGATGAGCGTGCCGTAGCAGTCGAACGTCAGCGTGTCGAATCGGGTCAGGTCATCCATGTGGCTCTCCCGGCGCGCGCTCTCCCCCGGCCAGCCACAGTCCCAGGAAGGTGAACAGCAGCCCCCAGAAGCCCGGCCATCCGAACCACGGGTAGAAGAAGGCGATGACGGCGTCGCGCCTGCTCCCGTCGCCGACGCTCGCGGCGCAGGCGAGGGCGATCCCAAAGAGGAGTATCCCGC
>DATLHN010000287.1:0-2028 GCA_035539875.1 Armatimonadaceae bacterium | reverse complement strand
GGCGTCTTGTCGCTGCTGAAGGTCTTGGAACCGGCGTCGATCAGGGCGAGGCCCGGCTCGGGCCGGTCCACGACGGTCGCGAACACCGTGAGCGCCACCTCGTCGAACGCCATGCACCCGGTCAGACGCGAGAGCCACAGGTCGCCGAAGACGTACGCGCCGGGGCGCACGCCCGCCACCCCCGGCATCCCCGCCGACGCGGCCGAGGTCACGCTGCTGCCCGGCCACAGGCCCGGCGGCTCCTCGCCCGGAAGGGCGAGTGCGTCGCGGGCGGCGAGCAGGGCGGCGTGCGCCTCGCGTGCGACCTCCTCCCGTCGGACGTTCTCGCGGTAGGCATACCCCTCGTGGGTGAACAGGCCCTTGAGCCACATCCGCTCCCCGTCGCGCCGGATGGCGTCGGCGAGGCGGCGGGCGGCTTCGAGGCCGCGCGCGCCCTCGCGCCCGAGGCCCGTGTCCACCGCCATCAGGACCGGCAGGCGAAGGCCCGCCGCCGCCAGCACCCCCGAGAGCGCGTCGCGCTGCGGCTCGCTGGTGACGGCGACGACCAGTTCGTCCAGCGACCCCGCGAGCGCGCGCAGGCGCGCGGCCTGCGTCTCCGGGTCTACGAGCGGGTAGGCGACGAAGACGCGGCGCACGCCGGAGGGCAGCAGCGCCTCGGCCTCGCCGAGTTTGGCGACGGTCAGGCCCGCCGCGCCCGCCGCGAGCTGCCTGCGGGCGACCTCGACGCTCTTGTGCGTCTTAGCGTGGGGCCACAGTTCGACCCCGGCGCGCGTGCAGACGCCCTGCATCCGCTCTATGTTGGCGCGCAGTTTCGCGGCGTCCACGACCACGCGCGGCGTCGCGACGGAGGGCGGGACCGCGGTCATGCGCCGCCCCCCTCCGCGGGCGCGGCGGCGATGCACTCGATCTCGAAGCGCAGCGTCTCGGGCAGGCAGTTGGTCAGCGTGGTGCGCGCCGGGAAGGGCGCGGCGAAGTACTCGCGGTAGAGCCGGTTGTAGAGGGGCAGGTCGGCGGGGTCGCGCACGTAGGAGCGCACCTGCACGACCCGGTCGAGGTCCGCCCCGGCGGCGCGCAGCAGGCGGCGCAGGTTTTCGACCGAGCGGCGGAACTCTCCCTCGAAGGTGTCCGGCACGATAGCGCCGCTCTCGTCGGTGGACGCCTGTCCGGAGACGAACAGCAGGCCGCCGAAGCGCACCACGGGGCTGAACGGCAGCGGCCCGGCGGGTATCTGGTCTTGCAGGGGGTATTCGATCATGACTCTTCTGCTGTTACGCGCGCGCGGTCCGGTGTCCTTCTACCCGGTCGGCGCTGCGGAGGCGAGGGCGGCCTGGTAGGCGGCGCGCAACGCCGGGTCGTCGCGGGTGTGCGCGCCCCGGTAGACGAGCAGCAGCCCGCAACGCGGATAGTCGGTGGCGTTGGGGTCGCTGCGGTGGATCGTCTGGCAGTGGTGTATGAGGGCGTCGCCCGCCCCCAGCGTGCCGCAGAACTCGTCCGCCGCGGCCGGGTCGGGCGGGTCCGCGACGCCCATCGAGTTGCCGCGCACGCCCGACGGACGGTGCGGAAGCAGGGCGTGGTGCGAGCCGCGGACGTAGTAGATCGCCCCGTTCTCCACCGTGGCCGGGTCGAGGGCTATCCAGACCGTCAGCATGTCCGGCGGCGACTGGCAGAAGTAGGCATTGTCCTGGTGCGCGGGCACGCCGCTGCCAGTCCGGGCGGGCTTGTTGAACGTCTCCACGGCGGCGAGGACCGGCTCTCCGTTCACCAGCACGCCGATCAGGTCGAGGGCGGCGGGCCGTTCCGCCAGCGCGCGGAAGTAGGGATCGTGTCGCTCCATGCGCCAGAGGTTGCGCACGGAAACGCCGTCCGCTTCGTAGGTGACGTCACCCGGCGTCAGGCCGGGGACGACCTCACGGACGTATCGCGCGAGCGCGTCGCGGGTCCGCGCTACCTCGTCCGGCGTCAGGAAGCCGCGCACGCGCACGACGCCCTCGCGCTCGTAGGCAACCCGTACCGCATCTGCCGGATCGT
>DATLHN010000286.1:0-15954 GCA_035539875.1 Armatimonadaceae bacterium | reverse complement strand
GAACGCGAGTACGGGGATCAAGAGCATTTCGACGATGTGCGAGGCCCAGGACACGGTCCGGCCCAGGAGTGAGGCGAGCCACGCGCCGGGAGAGGGGAGCGAGTTGACGCGGAGGCGCTCCTCGAGGAAGACGCGGACCTCGGGCGGCAGGTTGGAGTACCGGGCCTTGGCCGCCTCCATCTGACCGGAGAGGGTCTCCTGGTACTGCGGCCAGTTCTGCTGGAGTTCGGCCCACTCCCGCTCGAAAGGGTGGATCATCAGGCGCACCGAGCCGACGAGCGCTGCCAGGAGCACCGCGAAAACGAATGCCGTCGCGATGGTGCGCTGCGTCCGCGGACGCAGAAAGGACACCGGGCGTCGCGTGAGCGGGCGCACCAGCGCGCCAACCGCGCTGGCCACGACCAGCGCGATGACCACCGTGGTCACGACCGCCTGGATGCGCCAAAGGACGTATACGGTCAGGGCCAGCAACGCTAGCCGCAGGAGCAGCGACGACCAGAAGCGCAGCCGTCCTTCGGAGGACGCCGCGACCGCCGCGCGTTGCCGGTCGCTCAGGAGCGCCGTGGCCTCCCTGTCGTCAGGCATCCGGCGACTCGACCCCGAAGGTCTGGAATACCCATTCGCGGATGCGGCGGGCGGCGTCGCCGTCGCCGTACGGGCTCGCGGCCCGCGACATCGCCTCGTATGCCGCGGGATCGGAGAGCAGGCGCGTCGCCTCCGCGACAACGTTCTCGGTGTCCGTTCCGACGAGGCGGGCGTTCCCGGAGTGAACGCCCTCCGGGCGCTCGGTGGTCCGGCGCAGTACCAGGACGGGCTTGCCGAGCCCCGGGGCCTCCTCCTGCGCCCCGCCCGAGTCGGTCAGGACGAAGTGGGCCGCCTTCATGAGGTGCACGAACGGCACGTACTCCTGCGGTTCGGTGAGCAGGATTCGGTCGCGCCCGCCTAGTAGCGGCTCGACCACCTCGCGCACGACCGGGTTCTTGTGCAGGGGCAGGACCACGTGTACGTCCGGGAAGCGCTCCACAATCGCCAGGATTGCGGAGCAGATACGCGCCATCGGCTCCCCCCAGTTTTCGCGCCGGTGCGCGGTCACCAGGATCATGCGCCCCTGTCGGGCGACCGCCTGCGCGAGCGCGGGGTCCTCGAAAGCGTATTCCTGCTGGGCCACCGAGCGGAGGGCGTCCACCACCGTATTGCCGGTGACGCGCACCGCGTCCGGGGGCACTCCCTCGTTGTGCAGGTTTTCGGCAGAAAGCTGAGTCGGGGCGAAGTGCAGGTCCGCGAGGCGCGTCGTCATGCGGCGGTTCATCTCTTCGGGAAAGGGATCGAACTTATCGTCCGTACGCAGGCCCGCCTCGACGTGGCCGAACTTCGCCCGCGCGTAGAAGGCGGCGAGGCTCGCCACGAAGGTCGTCGTCGTGTCGCCCTGCGCGATCACGATGTCCGGCTTTTCTTGCTCGAGGACGGGAGTCAGGGCTTCCAGAGCGCGCGCCGTCAGTCCGGAGAGAGTCTGCCGGTCGCGCATCAGGCCGAGGTCGTGGTCGGGCGTGATCTTGAAGACGCTGAGCACCTGTTCCAGCATCTCCCGGTGCTGCCCGGTGGAGATGACGACCTGACGCACCTGGGCGGGGAAGCGGGCGAATTCGTGGACGACGGGCGCCATCTTCACGGCGTCCGGGCGGGTCCCGAAGACGCAGGCGACGGTAAGAATACGGTTTTCGGTCATGGAATGGTGTTTACCGGGATGGCTGTCCCGGCGGCGGCGGGGTCGCCCTCCGGGCGGCAGATCTCGTAGCGAATGTAAAGGCGTTTCTGGCTCTTGACCGTCCGGGTCTCCGAGCCCCACGGGCGGAACCCGGACTTCTCCAGTACGCGCCGCGAGCCCAGGTTTTCGGCGTCGGCGAAGGCGATGACCCGGTGCAGGCCCAGGGTCTCGAAGGCGAAGCCCAGAGTCAGTGTCGCCGCCTCGGTCATGAGGCCCTGGCCCCAGCTCGCCCGCCGCAGCAGGTATCCGAGTTCGGCACGCCCCGGCTCCGAATGCAGGTCCATCAGGTCGGTCGAGCCGATCATGTCGTGCGATTCACTCAGCACGACCGCGAACGCCATCGACTCTCCGCGTCGTCGCCGGTCGGTCTGATCCTGGACGAAGCCGCGAACGGTCGTGACGCTCTTCGCGGGTTCCCAGGGCAGGAATCGCGTTACTTCCGGGTCGCTCGCACAGGCGAACAGGCCAGTCACGTCCTGCGGGCCGAGGGGCCGCAGGTAGACGCGCTCGCCCTCGATCCGAACGTCGTCCGGTACGGCCACCACCCGCCGCGGCTTGAGCGCCGATAGCGCGCGCTGAAGCATCAGCGCAGTCCATTCCAGACGAGCACGAGCGCCACAAGACATCCGCCCAGCGTCAGGCCGTAGATCACCCAGACCGCCTGTTTTACGCTGAGGCCGCGGTCCCGAAGCCGGTGGTGGATGTGCGTCCGGTCCGCCGCCGTCGGGTTCGCCCCCCGGGCGATGCGGCGGGCGACGACGTAGAAGGCGTCCAAGACCGGGACGCCCATGACGAGCAGCGGCACGAACACGGCCAGCGTCGCGGGAACCTTGACGGTGCCCAGGATGGCAAGGCTCGCCAGGACGAATCCCAGGAATTGGGAGCCGATGGTACCCATGAAGATCGACGCCGGGTTATAGTTGTAGCGGAGGAAACCTATACAGGCACCCGCGAGCGCGGCGGCCATCAGTCCCACGGCGACCTCGCCGCGCGTCGCCGCGATCAGCGCCATGGTCGAGGCGGCGATCGCGCAGACGCCCGCGGCCAGCCCGTCCAGCCCGTCCAGGAAGTCGAAGGTCTTCGCGGCCACGAAGATCCACAGCATGGTCACGGGTACGGACCAGATCCCCAGGGGCGTCCAGTCGCGCGCGTCGTAGCCGTCGGTATCGAACAGGCGGAGCGGGTTCGTGACACCGTCGATGCGCGCGCCCAGCAACGCGGCGATGAGGCCGCCCAGGAGCAGCGCAAGGGTCTGCCAGCGGGGCGCCAGGTCTTTCCGGTCGTCGATCATCCCGGCGACGGCGACCAGGGCCGAGCCGAGAACGACGCCCAGGATCGGGTGCTCCCCCTTGCCGACGGCGACGGTAAACTCCTGTCCGGCCAGGGGGCGGAGAGCGAGGATGGTGACGAGCCAGCCGACGAACATCGCCGCGCCGCCCCAGAGCGGAATGGGGCGCTCGTGGACGTCGCGGTGGCGCACCTCGCGGATCGCGCCGAAGCGCAGGGCCAGCGCCTTCACGAGCGGCACCGTCAGCAGCGTGATTATGCCCGCCAGCGTGGCGGCAACCCCGAGCTTGAGCAATAGGGCGTTCATGCGTCTTTCGGCACCGACCTTACGACGGAATCGCGGCGCACAGGATCAACGGACCAGAGCATCGTCCAGCACCAGGTGGGTGGAGGGCGGGACGACGTCGGGCATCCTCACCAGTTCGACCCCCGCCTTCTCCAGAACTTCGAGCCCCCAACCGGTCGGCGGGTCGCCGCTGAAGACCACCCGGGTGATTCCCGCGGCGACGATCATCCGGGCGCAGACGTGGCAGGGGCGGCACGTAGAGTAAACCGTCGCTCCCGCCGTCGAGACGCCGTGGAGCGCCGCCTGCATGAGCGCGTTCTGCTCCGCGTGGAGCGTCCGGATGCAGCGCCCGTCCTCCATCAGGCAGCCCACTTCCGTACAGTGTTCTTGCCCGGGAGGGGAGCCGTTGTAACCCGTACTCAGGATACGCCGGTCGCGCACGATGACGGCCCCGACGTGCCGCCGGAGGCAGGTCGCGCGGGTGGCCACCTCCCGCGCGATCCGCATGAAGTACTCATCCCACGACGGCCTCTGATCCAACGATCGTTTACCCCCAGAGCGGGAAGCGGTTACACAGCGCCTTGACCTCGGACCGCACCTCGGCGAGCGCCGCCTCGTCGTGCCGCTCCGTAAGCGCGCGGTCGATAAGGCCCGCGATCTGCGCCATCTCAGGCTCCCGCATCCCGCGCGTGGTCACCGCGGGCGTCCCGAGGCGCAGGCCGGACGTCTTGAAGGGCGGGTTCGGGTCGTTCGGGATGCTGTTCTTGTTGGTGGTGATGCCGGCCTCGTCCAGCACCTCCTGCGCGCGCTTCCCATTCACCTTTTTGGTACGCAGGTCCACTAGCATCAGGTGATTGTCGGTGCCGCCGGAGACGAGGCGATACCCGTTGTCCGACATGCCGCGCGCCAGCGCCGCGGCGTTGCGCCGGATCTGGCCCTGGTACGCCTTGAACTCGGGCGTCATCGCCTCCTTGAGCGCGACCGCTTTCGCGGCGATGACGTGCATCAGCGGGCCGCCCTGCATGCCGGGGAAGACGGCCTTGTCGATGGCCTGAGCGAACGACTCCTGGCTCAGGATCAGCCCGCCGCGCGGGCCGCGCAGCGTCTTGTGCGTGGTGGTCGTCACAATGTGGGCGTGGGGGATGGGGGACGGGTGCTCGCCCGCCGCCACCAGGCCCGCGATGTGCGACATGTCCACGAAGAAGACGGCCCCGACCTCGTCCGCGATGGCGCGCATCTTCGCCCAGTCGATGATGCGCGGGTAGACCGTCGCGCCGCCGAGCAGCATCTTCGGCCGGTGCTCCAGGGCCAGTTCGCGCATGCGGTCGTAGTCCAGAAGCTCGTCGTCGGCGCGCACACCGTAGTGGACGGCGTTGTAGAGAAAGCCGGAGAAGTTGACCGGCGAGCCGTGCGTCAGGTGACCGCCCTGGGCGAGGTCCAGGGCCAGGAACGTGTCGCCCGGCTTCATCGTGGCGAAGAAGACCGCCATGTTGGCGTTCGCGCCCGAGTGCGCCTGGACGTTCGCGTGCTCCGCGCCGAAGAGCTGCCTGGCCCGCTCGATGGCGAGCGTCTCGACGACGTCGACCCACTCGCAGCCGCCGTAGTACCGCTTGCCCGGGTAGCCTTCGGCGTACTTGTTGGTCAGGCTGGAGCCCTGCGCTTCGCGGACCGCGCGCGAGACGACGTTCTCGCTCGCGATCAGTTCGAGCTTGTCGCTCTGGCGGGCGTCCTCGCCGCGGATGGCGTCGAAGACCTCGGGGTCCACCTCGGAGAGAGGCGCGCCGAAATTGGGGGCGAAGTTGCCCGTCAGTTCCTGCTCCAGAATTGCCACGAAATAGGTCCTTGCGCGGTTTTGGAAGAGTGAGCGCGGAGGAGTTCCACCGCGCCGACCCATTGTAGCACGGCGCGCACACCCGCCGCAATCGGTCTGACTATATTTATAGTCAGATACGGAGTGCCGCAAACGCGAGGCGGAGCGCGGGGGAGAAGGCCATCGGCGTGCCATCCAATTATGTCGCGGATGGGCTGGCGAGGATTACACGAAATTCCAGTATACCAAGGACTGGCAAAAGTATTTCATGGTCGCGCAAAAAATATCGCCGTTCGCGGGTAATTTACGGTAATTTCCATTGCCCGCCGCGTCAGTCAGTCGTATAATTGCCTTCAAAACCGCAGGGGATTGCGGTTTTTTGGCTGTAAGGTGCGCGCGGACCAGCCACGGGGAAGCTGTGCTGCTTTCAGCGACCGACGCGTGATCGAGACGGGTAATGGACAGAAGGAGTGGAACGTTGTTATCCAAACGCTCGGGGCGTGCTGCGCGCCCGGTGCCAGCCGCTGGCACAACCCGCAGTTCCGGGTTTACGCTGATTGAGCTTCTTGTGGTGATCGCTATCATAGCGATCCTCGCGGCGATCCTGTTCCCGGTCTTCGCGCAGGCCCGCGAGAAGGCACGGCAGACGTCGTGTCTTAGCAACCTGAAGCAGTGGTCCACCGCCATCACGATGTACGTCGGCGACTACGACGAGACGTACCCGCTCTCGATGAGCTACAACGCCGGGTCGTGGTTCACGGGGCTGCACGACACCCCGGCCAACTGGCGGCTTACGAACGCGGCCCAGATCACGCGCCACAACTCCTACTGGGTCAACGCGGTCCTGCCGTACATGAAGACCGCCGAGATCGCCTACTGTCCGTCCACGGAAGAGTGGCCGCTCGCGGGCACGAACTACTCCAGCCCGCGCGCGCCCCTGATCTACAACACCTACACCTACAACGGCTACCTGACCCAGTACCCGCAGGCGGGCGTGGACAGCCCGGCCACGGTAGTCATGCTGAACGAGGCGCACGGCAAGGCTCGCCTGATGGGCTACTCCCTCCCGAGCCCGCAGATAACCAACTGCGGTACCGATCCGGGCTGCACCTTCAAGCCGCGCGGCGCGTCGTGTTCGACGGAACCGGGGGGCGCGTCCACCGGTTACACCGGCTACGGGTCATACCACGTCCACAACGGCGGCATGAACTTCGCCTACACCGACGGCCACGTCAAGTGGGTGAAGCTCGGCGGGCCGAACGGCCCCGGCGGAAGCTCCAAGATCGATCCGTGGGCCGCGTACAACGCCGCCGGCATCGGGACGTCGAGCTACTGGGACGGGTGTCACCGTTGTGTGTTCCGGCCGACCGTGAACCCGAGCGCGCCGCAGGCGGGCTGCCAGCTATGAGCCGCCGCTTCACCGTGACCGTGGTCGCTCTCGCGGCGGTCGCCGCCCTGGCGGCGTCAGGCTGCGCGCCGAAGACGGACGAGGCAGCTACTGCCTCCCCCGCGGCGGCTGCCGACGGGACCGCCGCCGCCCCGCCGAAGTCGGCAGGAGACGTGGCGCTTCCGGCGGCAGAAAAGCCGGAGTAGTAAGACCATCGGTCAACAGAGCGGGCGTCTCGCCGTTCAGCGAGACGCCCGCTCCCGTTCGTCAGAGGATTCCGTCGCCGCGGCGGTGAAACTCCCCGCGTGAATTCCCGCTTCCCATACGGCGCCGCCCTCCTGGGCGGTCTCGTCCTTTGCGCCACTGCGCACGCCGCCTTCGCCACTCCCCAGGAGCCCGCGCGACCGAATCGAACGGGCGCCGCGCAGCAGACTCCTCCTCCCGGGCCGGGTACGCTGCCCGACACGCCGTGGGCCGTCTGGGAGCCCGCGCTCCCGTCCAACTACGCGCGGACGCCGCTCGACGCCGCGCCGCGCACCGTCGACATGGTCGTCATCCACGACATCGAAGGCACCGCGCAGGGGTGCGTCCGGTGGTTCCAGGACCCGCGCGCGCGCGCCAGTTCGCACTACGTCGTGGACGGCGAGACCGGCAAGGTCTGGCAGATGGTCCAGGAGAGGGACGTCGCCTGGCACGCGGGGAACTCGGCCATCAACCGGCGATCGGTCGGCATCGAGAACCACGGGTACGCCTACCGCCCCGGCTTCTACGACGCGACGGTATACGAATCGTGCGCCCGGCTCGTACGCGAGGTCACGGCCCGGTACGGCATCCCGCGCGACCGGGAGCACATCATCGCCCACGCCGAGGTTCCCGATCCGCGGGACCCGACGAAGGTCGGCGGCGCCAGCCACCACACCGACCCCGGTCCGTACTGGGACTGGGACGCTTTCATGGCGCTCGTGCGCAACGACGCCGTCGCGGACGCGGTCCAGTTCCCGGCCGTCCTGCGCCCCGGCGAGCGCGTCACCGCCTCCGTGACGCTCCGGAATCTCGGCGACGACCCGTGGCCGGTCGCGGACGGGGCCACCGGCGACGAAAACCGCGTCGCGTTCGCCCGCCGCGAGCCGGTCTACCTCGGCGTCTGGCCGCCTCCCTCCGGGCTCCTGCCGCCCCCCGGCGGGACGCTGCGGACCCCGGCCTGGACCAGCCCCCGGTTCGCCGGGCTGCCGACCGGCCAGAGGGACGTGACGGCGTCCACGAGCGCGCGGTTCGCATTCCCGGTGCAGGCACCGCCCTACGCGGGCGGGTCGGTCACCCAGCGTTTCCGCCTCTTCCGCGTTCCCGTCATGCCCCGCTCGCCCGTCGCGTTCGGCCCCGTGGTGAGCGCGACCGTCCGCATCGATCCGTGGGACCTTCGGTTCAGCGCGGCGCAGCAGAACGCCTTCAAAGCGGGCGCGGATTGGCGGCGCAACGGCGGCGTGTACTGGGCCAAGGCGGCTCCGTCTGCCGCCGCGGCGCGGTGGACGGCGGAACTTCCGGTCCGGGGGGAGTGGGACGTATACGCGCGCTGGACCGCGGCGGCGGGCAGGACCGCCCGTGCCATCTACGAGGTCGGGCAGGCCGACGACGAAACACCTGTCGAAACCTTCGCCGTCGATCAGCGTGCCGCGCCGGGCGGTTCCGGCGCGAATGCGGGCTGGCGGCGGCTCGGGCGCGTTACGCTCGTGCCGGGCAAGGACGGCAAGGTGCGTCCCGTCGTCCGTCTCGCGACCGGCGCGGCGGGGACCGTGGTCGCAGACGCGGTGCGGTTCGTCGGTCCGTACGCCCCCGCAGACGCCCTATAGAGCGTGGTCAATCGGGCCGTCGCGGCCGGACCAGAGCCGCTTCGCCGTCCAGTCGGCGGCGGGCTCCGACCAGAAAGGGGCGTCGGCGGGCAGTCCGAGCGGGAGCAGGACCGCGGTACAGAGGTACAGACTCCCGGTCGAGATGTAGCCCTCGCCGATCCCCGACTGCGCGCCGCAGAAGCCGATGCGCAGCCAGCCTCCCGCGTCGAAGGTGCCCGGGGCCTCGAGCTGTCGGCGGATTACTGCCGTCAGCGCCGCGCGGACCGCGCCCGGAGTAACCTCGTCGGGCAGCAGGCCGAGCAGCGCCGCCTGCGCAAGGCTCTGGAACGCGCCGAACCGGTAGGCGAGGGACCGGCCGAGCGGCGGGTACGTGCCCTCCGGCGAGATGAGCCGCTCCTGCACCGCCGCCCACCGGCGCGCACGCGACAGAACGGGTTCGCGGAACGATTCCCAGCCCTTAGCGTCGCCCAGTTCCCGCACGATTTCTACCAGCATCGGCTGGATGACGAAGCTGTTGTAGTAGTCCCAGTGGAACGCGGGGCCGTCCCCGTAAACGCCGTCGCCCTTGTACCACGCCTCGTGCTGCCGCAGTGCGTAGTCCACCCGCATAGGGTCCCAATCCGCGCCGAGCGCGCGCAGGGCCACTTCCGCGGTCCCGGCGAAGAGGAGCCAGTTGCTGTAGGAGGGCCGGCGGTCGCGGCCCGCCCGCAGTGCCGCGATGAGGTGCGCGCGGGTCCGGGCGTCCATGTCGGCGTTGAGGACGTTGGGCGCGCGCAATACGCTCTGGCCGAGAAACCCCATCTCGACGAGCGGCTGCTGCCCGCGGTGGAAGTTCAGATAATCCGGCGAAGCCGTCGTCAGTGCGGCCCGCAGACCCGCGGCGACGAGTCCGCGGTACGTCGCCCGGAGCGCACCCTCGGAGGTATCGTCGGGCGGCAACTCCAGCCAGGGCGCGATGCCGACGAGCGTCCGCGCCACCGCCTCGAAGTGCGTGTACTCGGCGCGGTCCGCGACCCCGGAGCGCGCCTCCACCGGCATCCGCGCGCGCAGTTCCCTCTCTGCCAAAGCCTCCAGCACGGGCCGCGCGATGCGGTCGAGGACGCTCACCCAGTAGGCGCGGCATCCCGCGCCGCTCATCTCCGTTGAATCCACCACGGGGGTCTCCTTCAAAGTGCGAGCGAAAGCGCGAACAACGCCGCGACGATCCAGAGCAGCGCGGGTACGTCACGCGCGCGGCCCCGCGCCAGCGCCAGGACGACGTAGGTCAGGAATCCGAGCGCGATCCCATCCGCGATGGAAAACGTGAGCGGGATGGAGACGAGCGTTACGAACGCCGGGAACGCCTCCTCGACCCGATCGAAGTCGATCTCGCGGATGCTTCCCAGCATCAGGAATCCCACCACGACGAGCGCGGGGGCGGTCGCCTCCCGCGGCAATACCGCGACGAGCGGGGCTAGGAACATCGCCGCTAGGAACAGCAGGCCGGTGACGGTCGCGGTCAGCCCGGTCCGGCCGCCCTCGCCCACGCCCGCCGCCGACTCGACGTAGCTCGTCACCGAGGACGCGCCGCAGACGCCGCCCCAGGCCGCGCCGAGGGAATCGACCAGCAGGACCCGCTTCAGATTCGGAATCTCACCCGATTCACTAACGAGGTTCGCCTGCCGTCCGATGGCCACGACGGTCCCCATCGTGTCGAAGAAGTCGGACATCAGGAAGGCGAACGTCAGGGCCGCCAGTTTCAACGAGAGTGCGCCCACGACGTCGAGCTGCCCGAAGGTCGAAAAGTCGGGAGCCGCCACGAGCGCGCGCGGCGGGGAGAGCAGGCTCGCCCAGCCCGCTGCGGTGGCGACGCCCGCCAGCGCCGTGGTCGCGAGGATGCCGAGGAGCAGCGCGCCCGGGACGCGCCGGACCATCAGCGCGACCGTGAGCACCAGGCCGAGCGCCGCCACGAGCGGGCCGGGCTCGGTGAACGAGCCGGTCTGCACCATCGTCGCCTCGGAGCGGACCACGATTCCGGCGTTCTGGAGTCCGATGAAGGTGATGAAAAGACCGATGCCCACGCCGATGGCCGTGCGCAGGCTGAGCGGAATGGCGCGCAGGACCGCCTCGCGCGCCCCGATGGCGACCAGGAGGAGGATAAGGACGCCCTCGACGAAGACCATCCCCATGGCGGTCTGCCAGGGCACGCCCAGTCCTTTTACCACGCCGAAGGTCACGAGCGCGTTCAGTCCCATGCCCGGCGCGAGGGCGAGCGGCCAGTTCGCCCACAGGCCCATCAGCAGCGTGGGCACAGCGGCGGCGAGGCAGGTCGCGGCGACGGTCGCCTCCACCGGGAGCCCGGCGTCCTTGAGGACGAGCGGGTTGACCGCGATGATGTAGGCCATCGTCAGAAAGGTGACGACGCCCGCGATGCCCTCCGTTCGCGGCGTCGTGCCCCGCTCGGAGAGCCGGAAGTATCGGTCGAGCCAGGCGGCGAAAGCGCTCATCACGCCCGATTATAGACGAAAGGCGGGCCGCGGCACAACGCCGCGGCCCGCCAAGTTCCGCTCCGGAACGTTCGCGCGCGTTACGACTTCTTCGGGGCGGCCTTCTTCTCGGCGACGCCGTACTGGGCGAGCTTCGCCTTCTCGGCGTCGCTCTTCTTGTCGAAGGCCGGCTTGCACCCGGCGCAGCAGAAGTAGTAGCTCTTGCCCTTGTACTCCGACTTCATCTTCGGGTTGATCTTGGCAACTTCGTGCTTCATGATCGGGCAGACGGGCTTCTTGGCGGCCTTCGGGGCGGCGGGGGCGTTACCCTGGGCGTAGGCGGCAGAGCCGAAGGCGGCGGCGACGGCCAGAGCGGCGACAATGTTCTTCATTCAGGTCCCTTCCCGAACCGGCACGTCGCGCGTGTGTGGGCGCGCGACCGGTTCGCTATCCGGTTCATTATATCGGATCAGGCAGGCCGTCGGGTTCCCGAGACGAGGGACCCGGCCCGTTCCGCGCCCGCGGCGGAGAACGCCGCGGCCGGGGCGTCGGCGGGCGGCCCCACGAGGATGAGCAGGCCGGTGGCTTCCTCCACGACCCGGTCGAAGGCGAGGCCCGCGCCTTCCCGGCGGAGCGACTCCAGCCGTTCGCCGCTCAGCAGGTCGCGCAGCAGGGCGAGCCGCTTCTCCTGGTTGGCGTTGCCGATGGAGGAAAGGCCGGTGCCCGTGGCCTCGAATACCGCGCCGACCGCGCCGACCAGGCGCGCGGCGGTCGGCGCGTGCTCCACGGAGACATCGATTCCGAGGTCCGCTATGTAGAGTAACAGACTCGACATGGAGTGTCGGTCCTCCATTTCCGCGAGAATCTGCAGCGCCTCGCGATAGCGGACGGCTGCCCGGCTCCTCAGGGCGGGGGCGTCCGCCTCCAGTCGGCCGAGGTGGGACAGGGCGACCGAGGTCCCGCGCGGGTCTCCGACGCGCCGCCGGATCGCCAGAGATTCTTCGTACAGACGCGCCGCCTCCCCGGCGTCTCCGAGGGCGGATGCGCAGATACCCAGGTGCAGGCGGAGCCAGGCCGCGGTCGTCTCCTTCGGCGGGTGCGTTTCCCCGATCGCGAGAGACGCCCGGTAGCGCTGCTGAGCAGTGGCGAAATCGCCCAGCATCTCCGCCAGCAGGCCGAGGCCGTTTAGCGACGTCAGGAGGACGCGGGGCTCGTCGTACGCCTCCGCGAGCGACCGCGCCTCTTCGAGCAGGGTACCGGCGGCCTCATAGTCGCCCTGGACCGTGGCGTAGCCGCCGGCATCGTCGAGTGTCCGGGCGCGCGTGATCGCCGGGAGCTCGTACGGCAGCCCCGGGGGCGACGTGTCCGACACCGGCAGGGCGATCGCGCGCGCGAGGTACGCGCGAATCTCGGTAAATAGATTCCGCGCCTGGAAGTAGTACGAGACGACCCTCAGGAGACGGTGCGCCAGGTTCGGGTCCGTGTGCTCGGTGAGGGACCATTCGACGGCTGCGCGGAGATTGGGAAGCTCGGCTGTCATGCGCCGCAGCCACGTCGCGGCCTCCTTCGACCGCGACAGGGGGAGCAGGGCGTGCGCGTAGTCGAAGCACCAGACCGCGTGTCGCCGCCGGTAATCCGCGCGCTCCGCTTCCGAAAGAAGCTGTTCCCCGTACTCCCGGATCGTTTCCAGCAGGCGGTAGCGCATCGTGTCGGGCTCCGCGCCGGGCTCGGCGAGGACGAGCGAGGCGGCGCGCAGGTCGGTAAGCAACTCGATCACGACCGCCTCGGAACGACCCGGGTCGGCGCAGACGGCGTGCGCGGCCTCAAGGGTGAAGCCCCCGCGAAAGACCGATAGCCGCGCGAGGAAGGCCCGCGCCCCACCGGAGAGCAGGCCGACGCTCCAGGCCACGGCGGCGCGCAGCGACCGGTGACGCTCGGGCAGGTCGCGGCGACGGCTTACCAGGAAGTCGTACCGCTCCCCGACCTGGTCCAGCATCTGCGTCGGCGTCATGACCAGAGCGCGCGCCGCGGCCAGTTCGATGGCGAGCGGGATGCCCTCCAGCTTCTCACAGAGGGCGGCCACCGCAGACGCGTTGCGGCTCGTGAGCGCGAAGTCGGCCTGCGCCCGCTTCGCGCGGTCCACGAACAGCGCTACGCTCGGGAATTCCAGAAGGCGCTCGGGCGTCCCGGGGTACTCGGGGACGGGCAGGGGCGGCACCAGGATCTCCCGCTCGCCGTCAAGCTCGAGCCGCGTCCGGGACGTGGCGAGGACGAAGACCCCTTCCTCCGCCGAGAGCAGCCGCTGCGCGGCGTCGGCTACCTCGTCGGGGAGATGCTCGGCGTTGTCGAGCACGAGCAGGATGAGACCCGTTTGGGAGATCCGCTCCTTCAGCGCGCGCGTCACCTGCTCGGGCGCGGGCGCGTCGGCGGCGCGACGGACTCCGAGCGCGTCCAGAACCAGGTCGTCGATGCGCGCGCCCTCGGTCGTGTCGGCGAGGGCAACGAAGTAGACGCCGCCGGGAAAGGAACTGCTCATCGCCTGCGCCGCTTCGATGGCGAGCCGCGTCTTTCCGGACCCGCCGATGCCGGTGAGCGTGACGAGGCGCGTCGGCTCCTCGCCGGTCACCAGATCCTGAACGTGCGCCACCTCGGAACCGCGTCCGAAGAAGGGCGTGAAGCGCATCGGAAGCCGAACGGTTATTGCCGTGGCCGCCGTCGGGGGGACTGGGGGCGGCGGGGCAACGGGCGACGTAGACGCGGCAGTCCTATCGCCGACGGCGGGGACGGAGACCGCCGCGACGGGCGTAGACGTCCCTCCCCGCGCGCGCGCTTCCCGCGCCAGTTCCGAAGTCTCCGGTTCCGGTTCGGCGTCCCACTGGTCGCGCAGCAGGCGCTTCAGGTCCTCGTACTGCCGGAGCGCGTCCGCTGGGCGTCCGGAGTCAAGCAGCAGCCGAATCAGCAGCCGCTGCGACTCCTCGCGCGTCGCCTCAGCCGCAACGAGCCGACGTGCGGACTCAATAGCTTGGGACGCGCGGTCCGCGGACGCGTACAGCCCCGCGAGCCGCTCCAGGGCCTCGACGAAGGCGAACCTGAGCCGCTCGCGCTCGGCGATCACCCAATCGTCGTAGAACCCGGGAAGAAGGTCGCCCCGGTACAGAGCGACGGCGGTTTCCAGGTTCGGCAAGGGATCGCGGCCCGCCTTCGCCGCCTTCGATGCGGCTTCGAAGGCGGCGACGTCCACCCGGACGGCGTCCGGGTTCAGGCGCACGTACAGTCGGTCCGCTTCCAGCACACTTCCCATCGGCGCCGGAGGCGGCTCTAACTGGCGGCGCAGGGAGGCGAGCGCCTGCCGCAGACTCGCCCGCGCCGCCTCCGCGTCCGAATCGGGCCAGAAGCGGTCGGCGAGCTCCTCGCGCGGGTGCCGGCGCTCGGGGTGCAGCGCCAGGTAGGCGAGCAGCGCGCCGAACTTCTGCGAGCGGAACCGCTCCACGACCAGGCTCTCCTGGCGCACACTTAGACCGCCGAGCAGCGATATGTTCCACGGTTCGTTCATGCGTTCGCGATCAGGCCGTCGGACCGCCGCGGGTCAGCCGCGCGATGATGGCGTCGGTGTCGTAGATGCAGCCGCCCCAAGTGCCGCCGCTCGCGCTCTGGAGGGCAGCCCAGAGGCGGGTCGCGTCCGGCAATTCGGGGTCGGCGGCCAGGTCCTCCCGCGGTGTGCGACTCGCCAGGACCTCGGTCCCTGCCTCCGCGCCGAACTCAGTCCCGTCCGCCCCGACCAGGTCCACGGTCCCCGAAAGCGCATTGCGGTCGACGACGATGCGGATCAGGTCGCCGTCCCGCACCCTGCCGATCGGACCGCCCGCGAGCGCCTCCGGGCCAATGTGGCCGATGCACGCGCCGGTGGAGACGCCGGAAAAGCGCGCGTCGGTCAGCAGGGCGACGTGCCGGGCCCAGGGCAGGTAGCGGAGCGCCGCCGTCACCTCGTAGACCTCCTCCATGCCCGCCCCCTGCGGCCCGCGGCAGATCAGCACCAGGACATCCCCTGCCGCCACCCGCCGACCGTCGGGGTGTACGCCCTTGATCGCGTCGATGGCCGCGCGCTCGGTCGTGAACACCTTCGCCGGACCGACCTTCCGGTAGACCCCGTCGGCATCCACCACCTCCGGGTCGATGGCCGTCGCCTTGATAACCGATCCCTGCGGACAGAGGTTCCCGCGCGGGAAGCAGACCGTGGACGTGATTCCGCGGCGGGCTGCCTCCGCGGGCGAGAAGATGACCTCGCCGGGGTCGACGCCGTCCGCCGCGAGCAGCCGTTCGCGAACTCGCTTACGCCGCTCCGAACGCTCCCACGCCTCCAGGTTCTCCCCGACCGTCTTCCCGGTGACCGTGCGGCAGTCGAGGTGCAGCAGTCCGAGGTCGCGCAGGTGCAGCATCACCTCGGGGACGCCCCCGGCGAGGAAGAGGCGCACGGTGGGGTGGCCGCTCGGGCCGTTCGGGAGGACGTCCACGAGGCGGGGGACCAGGCGGTTCACCCGCTCCCAGTCGTCCACCGTCGGGCGGCGCAGCCCGGCGGCGTGGGCGATCGCGGGAACGTGCAGAAGGAGGTTGGTCGACCCGCCGCAGGCCGCGTGGACCAGCATCGCGTTCTCGATGGCCCCGTCGGTGAGAATGTCGCCGGTCGTCACGCCCGCCCGGCTCATCTCCAGGAGCGCGCGCGCCGAGTCGTTCGCGATCCGCCGCCAGATCGGCGTTCCGGAGGGGGCGAGCGCGGCGTGGGGGAGTGTGAGTCCCAGCGCCTCCGCGACCGCCTGGGTCGTCGCCGCCGTGCCGAAGAACTGGCAGCCGCCGCCCGGCGTGGCGCAAGCGCGGCAACCGGCCTCGGCGGCCTCCTGCAGCGTGATGAGTCCGTGCGCGTACCGAGCGCCGAGCGACTGGACCTTTCCCGCGTCTTCGCCGTGCGCGGGCGGCAGCGTCACCCCTCCCGGGACGACGATGCCCGGCAGGTCGCGCGCCGCGGCGAGCGCCATCAGCATCGCGGGCAGCCCCTTGTCGCAGGTCCCCACGCCGATCACACCGCGCCGCGTCGGCAGGGATCGGATCAAGC
>DATLHN010000285.1:0-2486 GCA_035539875.1 Armatimonadaceae bacterium | reverse complement strand
CAGACTGTACGGCGGGTAAAGGTGATGCTTGAGGTAGTTCTCGTACTGTACCCGCTTCGCGCGGGTTACCCGCGCGATCTCAGGCGGGCAACCGGGCGTCTCGAGGACCCGCCTGGCCTCGCGCAGGGCGGACACGTAGTGCATCTTGTCGTTGTAGCAGGCCATGCGGCTCGCGAGCGCGTACGCCCGCTCCCGGGACGTCGCGTCCGGGTGGGTCGCGGCCTTCTCGAACAGCGGCAGAGCCTCATCGAGGAGGCGACGCTTCTGGTACTCGTCCCCCGCCGCGTTGAACTGAGCAGGCGTCCGCGCCGCGGCCGCCTGGCGCACCGTAACCTTGAGTTCGGCGTCCCGTCGCTCCCTGGCGGCCGCTTCCGCCTGCCTCACGGCGGAGAGACCGATAACAAGCCGCGTGCCGACCTCACCGGCGGGCATGCCGCTCGTGGGGTCGCCGGAGCGGCTCGAGGACCCCGACCACGGCGTCACCGAGCGTCGGTCGTATTCGACCTTGCCTCGCAGAACATTGTTCGGAGCGGGCGCGGCGGCGACCTCGCGCGCCCACCCGTTCGTCGCCCAGATCACGTCCCGCCCGGCCGTGTCGGTCCAGCGGCGCTCGAGCGCCACGCCGTCCGCGAGGCTATTCGCCAGGGAGGCGACGGACGCCACGGCGAGGAGCGCCCCCGCCCACTGAGCGGCGCGCGAGGCGCGCGATTGGGGCTGAACCGGCAGGTCCGGCTTCAGCCTTAGCAGCGCCTGCGCCGCCGCGTGCGGATCGGCGATCCCGCGGAACCCGTAACGGCGGACTCCGGCGCTCTCTCCCCTACCGTACGCCTCCTCCCGAAACCAGACGTCGGCGCGGCGCGTCAGGAGGTGCGGGCGTACGCGGAGGTACTCAATGCTGTCGGAGTTAAACGTCTTCGGCTCCCTGCCGTCCACGAGCACGCGCGAGTCCGTCACCACATAGGTCGCCTCCGCGTCCGCATGCATCCGTCGCCACACGCTCCAGGCGGCGATTGCGAGCATCAGCGAGGCGAAGCCGACGAACCAGACCGGCGTACCGTGTCCGCCCGCCGCCGGATTTCGCGACGACGTCACGACGAAGTAGAAGAAGAGCGCGACCGGAACGAGCGTCGCCCCGGCCAGGGCGTAGCGCAGCCAGAGCGTGGAGCGGCCGGGCTCTCCGGCCCAGTACACCGTCTCGCCCGCTGACACGAGCCGTTCGGCGCGCTCTCGGGCCTCCCTGCCACCAGTGCCGTTTTCCATTTCGGTCTCCTTCGCTCCGTGGTGAATCGGCCTGCTGCGTAGACCCGTGATCGACACTGGAGTTGCGCGAATGGCCCGGCACGCGGCACGTCGGTCACCGCGGCGGCTAATCTTCGCACCCGAAAGTGACGTGAAAGTGTGCCTCGTACAGAAACGTTCGGGTTTCTATCATCGTCGCGGAAAGCCGCCCGTTCAACTCATCAAACCGCAGTCGGAAGCGAGAGGAAAACATGAGCACCACCCACGCCACACGTCGCCGCCACGGAGCTTTCACCTTGATCGAGCTTCTCGTGGTTATCGCCATCATCGCGATCCTGGCCGCGATACTCTTCCCCGTCTTCGGCAAAGCTCGCGCCAGGGCACGCCAGACGTCGTGCCTCTCGAACCTGCGCCAGATCGGCATGGCGGCCATGCAGTACGCGCAGGATTACGACGGCCTGATCCTGCGCGACGCCAGCGCGGGGTCGGTCATCGACAGGAACTTCCTCGGCGAGGCGGTGCCCCCCCGCGGCTACGCCGAGGCGTACTACTGGCAGACCCTCTGGCTGCCCTACGTGAAGAACACCCAGGTCTACTTCTGCCCGGACGGCAACGACGACTGGAAGAACGCGCCGCGCTACGCCAACGGATGGCGCGAGGTGTGGGGCCACTACGGCGTGAACTACGAGGGTCTGGCCAAACGGCGCGCCCCGCACTACATCAACATCGTGGACGACGTGCCCACCCCGGCCCAGACGTTCCTCGTCATGGACAGTTGGAGCACTTCCCCGGCGGTGGACGGCAACGACAACCCGGCGCGCTGGTTCGGCTGCGGCGCGGCCGGCGCGGGCGACGACGTGGGACTCGGCTACAACTTGCCCCGGGGGGATTCTCGCCGGGGCGACCGCCACAACGGCATGCACAACGTCGCCTACCTCGACGGCCATGCGAAGGCGGTGCCCGGGACGAAGCTGCACCGGGAGCTGGTCCTCTCCGGCCTGAACAGCGACTTCACGGCCTACCAGATGCTTCCCGGCGACTGCGCCGACAGGGCGAACTACCCGCAGTAGTCTCGCGCCGACGAAAGGTGGAACCCCGGCAGCCTCGTTGCTGCCGGGGTTTCGTCGTCGCCGCCGCCGGTGTAGGCGGTCAGTCGCCCTTCTGCTTGACCGGGTTCAGGTTCTTGCTCATGTCCAGCATGCGCTGGACCGGCCGGAGCGCGCGCTCCTGGACCTCCGGGTCCATCC
>DATLHN010000284.1:0-7164 GCA_035539875.1 Armatimonadaceae bacterium | reverse complement strand
GTGCGGCCTGCCGTCGTCGACGTACGCCTTCCACGCGCCGGACGCGCCGACGACCGCCTGGAAGGGCTTCGCGAAGTGGGAGGAGTGCAGCGCCACGAAGCCCATCCCCTCCCGGACCCGGCGCACGATGCGCGCCACCGTGGCGTCGGCGACGTCGCCGTGCCGGACGTGGCCCCACCAGAAGAGCGCGGCGGCGTCGGCCAGATCGGCTTCGGAGACGCCCTGGTCCGGGTCGCCCAGGGTGACGGCCTTCACCGCGTAGCCGCCGGGCAGCCCGCGGAGCGCGTCGGCGATCGCCCCGCGGATGTCGCCGGGGTAGACGGACGTCGGGGCGGTGCCCTCGGACCAGACCAGTATCGTTCGGGGTTTTTTCGACGCCTGCGCGGCCCCGGCCACTCCCCCCGCGTATGCCATTCCGGCACACAACGCGCCCGCCGCAGCCGCCCGGATCAACCGCCGCCGTGGTATTAACTCGCTCACGCTTTCACCCCTTCGCCGTCGTCCTACGGCTCTCCGTTGCGGAACTCGTTCTCGATGCGCCCGGGGAACCCCTGCCCGGCGTTTTAAACGGCGGGATTCGTGGTATCTTTTCTCGACACACAACCGTCTGAATAGACGTTATCAGGAGCAGGAAAATGCGCCGGGAAAGGATCCCTTCCTCGCTCTCTCGATTTTAATGCGTGTTGACAAGGGTTTTCGCGGCTGAGTACAATGACGGAGAGATATTCCGGGTGCCGCCCTCTGCCCGGTATGCATACATTTGACCATTATCTGCACGCAGCGCGGCGTTACCGCCGCTCCCATTAGCCATCCTGGACTTCTTCCCGGTGCGATTCGTGTTGTCGGCAGTAGTTTTCGAACGCTGCGGCGGCATTCCGCGCCTTACCCGCACGACCCCGCCGCGCGCGCCGCAACGCGCCGCGCCGCGGGCCTGGTTCCGCCACCCGGGCCGTACGGCGCGGGTGAACGTCTGTCCGGTAAGTCATGCCGGGTGTTCTGGTCAAGTGTTGAGGAGGATAAGACGATCATGACGGATCGGTGCGCTGCACGACGCGCCGCCTCTCCGCTCGCGCGGGTGACGCCCTCGCCGGGGATCGCTCGCGCTCTGGGGAGATTGCTGGTTATCACGCTCCTCTGCCTGCTGGCTGCGGCCGGAGAAGCGCGGGCGGACGGCCTGCTCCGCTTTGTGGTACGCGACCAGAATACGGGAAACCCTTTGCCCGGCGTCAGCGTCTTCCTGGACGACCCGACCGAATCGGAGTTCCGGAAGACGTTCGTCACCGGCGAGGACGGTACCGTGACCACCACGCCGCTGTCGGCGCACCCCTGGCAGGTCACGATCATCAAGGTCGGGTACGAGAAGGCGATCCAGGAAGTCACGGTCGTCGACGAGCAGACGGCCGACGTCGCCGTCGTCCTGCGCCTCCTCCCGCCGACGCTGATCGAACTGATCGAGAACCGCCTCCTCATCAACAAGCGCGACACGGCGAACACGACGCGGCGGCGGCAGGAGTTCTTCCAGCGCTACCCGGTGGGAGTCGGCAACCGGCAGAGCATCGCGAAACTCCTGCGCTCCGCGCCGGGCTTCGTCGAGAACTCGCTCAACCAGACCCACGTGCGCGGGGAGCAGCAGGGTATCGCGATCAACCTGAACGGCTTCCTGCTGCCGTCGATGCCGCAGGGGCGTCTCGGGCAGACCCTGCTGCCGTCCGTTGCCACGGAGTTCGACATCAAGCACGGCGGCCTCTCGCCCGAGTTCGGCGGCGAGACCGGGGCGATCCTCAACCTGGTGCCCCGGTCGGGCACCAGGACGCCGATCCTCGAAGGGATGGTCTCCGACGCCAACTTCGATACCGGCGAGGCGTACCTGAGCTTCGGGCGTCGGCTGGACCTGCGAGGCGCGCAGCCGGACGAGGACGGGGTGATCCGAAAGACCTTCTCCTACTTCGTCACCGGCAGCCAGCGCTACACGAAGCTGGGCAGCAACCCGCCGCAGGACTACCGCCAGACCGTCAACGCCGGCGGGTACTCGAACGCCATCTACGGCAAGTTCGACCTCGGCATTACCAATACGACCACGCTCACCGGCATTTTCAACTTCGCCGACGCCACCACGGGGCAGGGCGACCGGCTCGGACTGGGCGACGCGTACCGGGACATCGGTCAGGGCTTCGGGTTCCTCGGGCGTTTGAATGCGGACGCCGGATTGGTCAACCAGGGCCAACTCCAGCAGGACGTCTTCCAGAAGGATAACAACCGGCTCTACCTGCTCCAGGTCGCCAATCGCCTGGGGCTGGGCTCTAACCTGAACCTGAGCGTGGGCCTGTCCTCCAATACCCAGCGGCTCCAGAACAACTCGCCCAACGGCGACGTGCGCGACATACCGACCGACAGCAGCGTTGAGTTCCACCCGGACGTGACGTCCGAGTACGAGCAGCTCCAGGGGCAGCTGGACTACACGCTGACGAAGGGCGATCACACGTTCAAGGTGGGCGGCCTGTACAACCAGTACGACGCCAAGGAGGCGTTCCGCTTCACCCCGGCCAGCCAGCTGGCGCTGAACGCGCTCGCGACCCTGGACCCGCGCCTCGCGCCCCCCGGGCAGTTCACGGGCACGGGCGACCCGCTCGGCAACCGGGAGTACTTCGTCGACCGGACGGGCGCCCCCGTGCCCGTCCCGACCCTGCGGGTGAACCGGGACGGCTACTACGGCGCGTTCTACGTACAGGACACGTGGCGGCTCAACGACCCCTTCACCGTCAACGCCGGCTTCCGCTACGACATGTTCCGGATGAGCGGCGACACGGGGCAGGAGGGCTACACCGAGTCAGAGTTTTCGCCCCGCCTCAACATCTCCTACCTGCTGCCCAACCGCGGCCCGCTCCGGTTCCTCGGGTCCACCCCCACGATCCTGCGCGCGTCGTACAACCGCCTGTTCATGCGCCCGGCGCTCGGACAGGGCTCCTTCCTCGGCGAATCCGTGCGCCCGGAGACGGCGGACCAGTGGGAGGCGAGTCTGGAGCGCCAGTTCGACCTGAATCAGACGGTCAAGGTGGC
The DNA here is from genome assembly GCA_035539875.1 of Armatimonadaceae bacterium. Classification (GTDB taxonomy): domain Bacteria; phylum Armatimonadota; class Armatimonadia; order Armatimonadales; family Armatimonadaceae; genus CALEKU01. The sequence continues at coordinate 4,107 of DATLHN010000284.1, read as the reverse complement.
GTTCTACACCAAGGACATCGAGAACTTCCTGGAGACGCAGTCATTGTTCCCGGGCACGCAGCTGGGCAGCGGCGCGCAGATCCTGTTCAACGCGGGCGACGCTACCGCGAACGGCCTGGAAATCACGTACAACTACGAGCCGCGCGACGGTCAGCCCTTCGGCGGGTACCTGGTCTACTCCAACAGCTCCGTGAAGCTCAAGAGCCTCGCCCCGCTGAACAGCCTCGGGCAGCGTCCGGCGTCCCGGACGCTCGACCACGACCAGATGCACACGCTCAGCGGGGGCGTGTCGTACCTGATGCAGGACGGCACCACGCTCGGGCTCAACCTCTACTACGGAAGCGGCCTGTTCTCCTCGGGCACGCCGAACGGCGGGCGGGACGAGATCATCGAGCTGAACCTGCGCGCCGCGACCGGGCCGCGTTTCTTCAACAAGGCGATCGGCCTGGAGTTCGCCGTGGAGAACCTGCTCGACTCGACGAGCCGGTTCAACTTCCGCTCGCCGTACGAGGGCACGCGATTCCAGATGGGGCGGCGGATCACCATCTCGGCATTCGGCAAACTCTGAGGCCACTGCGGGGGTGAAAAGGCAGGCCGCCCGGCGTCCGTGGTGTGGCGCCGGGCGGCCTTGCCCGTCTCGGGGCGCGGGCGATTACGTCTGAATGCCTGCCCGCGCCGTTTAAAAATGTCGCGGCGCGGGTATCGCCGTATCGACGCCGCCGAAGACGCCGGCGAATATGTCACGACATTCCCTGTGGCGTCTGCGTTTTGTACTTCGAAATACCGATATCCAAGACGGGTGGGGCAACGGGTAAGCGCGTAGACGGAAAAGCGTGAAGACCCTTCAGGTAAAATGGGGAATACTGCGGTAGTCTCTCGTGCCACACGCGCGCGCATCACCTATGCGACGCGGCGGGGCAGGGCCGGAGACGATTCATCATCCACCGAGACGGCCGTTCAGCGCCACCGTTTCTTTCTCGAATTCCGTTTCTATCGAACTGCATAACTGCTGGTGAGGGCGCACGCGACTCGTGCGTGAGGAAGGGCAGGACTCCCGTGCGCGGGACGCCCCCGAAACTCGTGGATCGCGGCGCGACCGGCATGATGGGAGAAGGCAGGCAAGCATGAGCATCATCGAGTTTTTCAGGGCTGGCGGCATCGTCATGTATCCCCTCCTGCTGATTTCGCTGGGGGCCGTGGCGATCATGGTGGAGCGGTTCCTGGCGTATCGGCAGCTGGCGGACACGGCGCCGGATCTGGTGCAGGAGTCCACCCGGATGGTACGCGCCGGGCGGCACGCGGAGGCCCTGCGCCTCGCGGAGAGCCGCCAGGGACCGGTCGCGGCGGCGGTCGCCACCGTGCTGCGCAATCGGGGTGAGTCGGCCTCCCACCTCGAGAGCCGCGTCGCCGAGGTGATCGGCGAGTACGAGCTGCGCCTCGAGCGCTTCCTGCCCTTCCTCGACACCGCGACCACGCTCTCCCCGCTTCTCGGCCTTCTGGGTACGATCATCGGCATGGTCAGCGTCTTCCAGCGGTTCCAGGGCGCGGGCGCGGACGAGGCGGCCAAGCAGGCCATCCTCGGCGGCGTCGGCGAAGCCCTCTACGCCACCGCCACCGGTATCTTCGTCGCGGTCGTCTGCTTCGCCGCCTACAACTACTTCGCCGCGCGGGTCAAGAACACCCTGCAGGAAACCGAAGTGGCGGCGACCAAGGTCATTAACGCCATGAACGAGGCTACCCCGGCGGCGGGCGTCCCGGCCGCGGCGAGCGTGGCCCCCGCGGCGGGCGCGGTGCCGGTGCGCCGGTAAGAGGCGCGCGGAAAAGTTCTGGTGAACCCTGCGCGCCCCTTCCGGTACTAAGAGTCCGGGAAGGGCTCGCGCAGCAGGGAACGGGCGAGCATGGGCGATGGTAACGCGCCCCGCGCGCCGACCGTAAGGAAAGACAGGCGATGGCACTGCGAAACCGACGCGAGATGAAGAAGACGAAGATTGAGATCATTCCGATGGTCGACGTCATGCTCTTCCTGCTGGTCTTTTTCATTCTCTCGACCGTGGGAATCATTAAACTGGAGGGGCTGAACGTCAACCTGCCCAAGGCCTCCACCGGCGGAGCCACCCAGGCCTCGGAACTGACCGTCTCGATCAATAATGCGTCGGAGATCATGGTCAACAACCGGAAACTGGGTCCGAACGATAACGTGGGACAGGCGCTGCTGAACGCGGCGGGCACCGGGGCCAACCCGGCGGACCTGCCGATCGTCATCAGCGCGGACCGCGGCGTCAGCCACGGCCTCGTCGTGCGCTGCATAGACGAGGCGCGCTCGGCGAACTTCAGCAAGTTCGCTATTGCGACCACGCGCGCGGAAGATGAAGAACAGACGGAACCCGTTCCCGTCGCGAGTCCCGTCGCCCCGTAGGCATCTGCGAAGGCGGAGGGCGGCTGTGTTTAGAAAAGGCCGGGCGGCGCGCGCATGGGAGGGGGACCACAACCCGCCAGAGCAGCGCGCCGCTCCGACGCCTTTTTCGGAGAGAGAAAGCGATAACCATGTCTGAAAACCGGAGCAAGGACAACCCTACCCCCCCGACCGCCAATTCGGGGTCGAGGACCGTCCTGCCGCCGCCGGACGACGGCGCGTCGAACCGCCTGCTGACCTCGGGAATCGTCTCGGCAGTTCTGAACGTCGCCTTCCTCTGGGGGGGCGCGGCGATGGCCTCCCGGGCCGCCGAAATTCCGCCCAACCCGCCGATTTTCGTGGAGATCCGCGACGCTCCGGCGGCCCCGCCCGTGAAGGCGGAACTGGCCCCGACTCCGGCCCCCGAGGCGACTCCCGCGCCCAAGCCCGAGCAGCCTCGCCGCGAGGCGCGCCGGGAAGAGCCCGAGCAGCGCGAGGAGCGGCGGCGTGAGCAGCCCCGTCGCCGGACGCCACGCCCGCCGCGGCAGGTGGCGATGGCTCCGAAGCCGCGCCCGGTAGAGCGCCCGCGCGTGACGCCGCGGCCCCGACCGGAGACCCCGCCGGAGCCGAAGCCGCCGACGCCCGCCACGGAGAACAACGTGGCCGAGTCCACCCCGGCCCGCGGCACGCCGACCCCGACGACCCGGGCGGGCGACCCGAACAACCCGAGCAACTCGGGCGCGCTCCGGGCCGAGGCGCCCGCGCGCCTGGGCGGAGGCGGAGCGGGCAACCCGGCCCTGCCGCGGACCACGACCACGCCGCGCGGCCCCGCCGGGGCGCCGGGAACCCCCGGCAGCCCGCGGGTCATGGTCGCCGCGGGCGACGCGAAGGGTACTCCCGACATCCGCGGCGGCGAGTTCACGGTCCCGGACGCGATCGCGGCCCGGCCGACCGGAGCGCCTTCGGCGCGGGCCGGTGTGCCCGGCGGCCTGATCGAGCCGAGCAACGGGGGCACGGTCCGCAACCCGCTCGCCACCGGCTCCGGCGGCGCGACGGTCGTCTCGCCCAACATGTCTCCGGCGCGCGGGCCGGTCGGCCTGCCCGGCGCTGCCGTCGGGCCGCGCAACCGCACCCTGACCGCCACCGAGAAGGCGTCTCTGGACCCGAACGGATTTGAGATCGGCCAGGGCGGCGGCATCAAAGCGGGCACTCCCATCGCGCGGCAGGGCGCTATCGGCGGCGCGATCGGCACCCCGACCACCGGCGCGGCCGTCCCGCGCTACAGCGGTCCCGGCGGCAGCGGCCCCGGCACCGGCGTGGCGGGCATAGCGGGTCGTGAGTATTCGCCCTCGCGCGGCCCGGTCGGCGGCGGCTCCGGCCCGCTCGGCCCGCGCGGCAAGTCTCTGGGCTACACGTCGGGTGACAGCAACAAGGTCGGACCTCCGGGCGGCACGCCGGGCGGTCTGCCGGGCGGCGCGAGCGCGTTCGGCGTGGCCGGCGGCACCGGTCAGCCGGGCCGCGGGCCCAACGTCCGCTCCACCGGCCTCGGCGGCTCGCCCGGCAACAGCGGTGAGGGCGTGCGCCTCGGCGTCCGGGGCGGCACCCCGGGGGCGCCTCCGGGCGCGGCGACCTCCGGCATCGGCGGTGGCCGCAACCGCGGCCCGTGCCGCCGATTACGCCGTTCGCGACGCCCGCTCCGTCACCATCGCCCACGC
>DATLHN010000283.1:0-3828 GCA_035539875.1 Armatimonadaceae bacterium | reverse complement strand
TCACGATGGAGTACCGGATGCGCCGCCACGACGGCGAGTACCGGTGGATACTAAACAACGGCACCCCCCGCCACACCGAGGACGGTGCGTTCGTCGGCTACATCGGCTCCTGCGTGGACATTACGGAGAAGAAGCAGGCCGAAAGCGAGGTCGCGCGCCTGCTCGCCGCCACGACCGACCTGGCCGAGCGGCAGGGCGAGATTCTGGAGCAGCAGCGGGCTTTCCTGAAGGACATCCTCTTCGCGGTCACGGAGGGCGTACTGCGCCTGTGCGACGGCGATTCGGGTCTGCCGCCACGCAGCGGGCGGCAGGCTCCGATCTCTCTGCCCCTCACCGCCCCTCCCCACCTGCCGGAGATACGCCGCGCGGTCCGCGCCGCCGCCGAGGCGTGCGCTCTCTCCCCCGACCGCACCAACGACCTCCTGACGGCGGCGGGCGAGGCGGCGAGCAACGTCATCGCGCACGCGAACGGCACGGGCGAGGTGCGCCTCCACGCCGACCCCGAGCGCGGCCTGGTGCAGATGTGGCTGACGGACCGGGGGCCGGGGATCGCTCTGGAGCGCCTGCACCGGGCGGTGCTGGAGCGGGGCTTCACCACCGCGGGATCGCTCGGGCACGGGTTCTGGCTGATGCTGCGCACCGCCGACCGCATCTACCTGCTCACGCGCGAAGGCGAGGGCACGACGGTCGTGATCGAGCAGGAGAGGATCGCCCCCCTCCCCGCCTGGGCCGAGGCCCTCGGCGACGACCTCCTTCCCCCCGGGCGATAATTCGGCTCGCGAGTCCCCGTTACGGCCGCCACTCCATCTCCCGGGCGATCACCTCCAGCAGCGGCTGCCGGGACTGGCTCGCGCTGTCGAAGAGGTAGCGCCTCAGGGGCGCTTCCGCCCGCCACTCGCCGAGAAAGCGCACCCGGCGCTGCCCGTCGTACTCGGGCGTCCACTCCCTCACCGCGGCGACACCGCGGAAAACCGCGGCGAGCGTGCTTCCGTCTCGCCGCGACAGGATCACGGTCGCGGTGTCGCCCTCGCGAACGATGTCGCGCACCAGCGCGTCGTGGATGTCCCTCCCGCTAATGTACCCGACGAGATCGTCCCCGCTCCGCTCCAGAATTCCGCGCCACTCTTCGGTCTCCGGGCGGAACGGGGCGTAGAGGTTGCCGCCCGGGCGGATCTGCAGCCAGAGCCGCCCGCACCGCTCGCACTGGTGCATTCCGCGGCGGTGCGGCAACTCCGCGCGCATCTGAATGTCGGACAGGATCGTCGCGTCGTCCATGTTCTCCACCGCCCGGTCGTCCGCCGAGTTGTAAAACGCGCGCACCCATTCGGCCCGCCGGCCGCGCCCCACGGCCTCGAAAAACTCCGCGCTCACCCGGTCTATCTCCGCACTTGCGGTCTCGCTCCCCTCGTCGCCGACGACGGACGCGTCGTACCGGGACGGGACCACGTTCAGCCCGATGCGATTGCCGCAGGAACATCCGAACTGAGCCATAGTAGCCTCTGCTCCTCTTACCGCCCCCTCGTTACCACAACGGCCGAGCGACAACCCGGGGCGGGTATGTCAATATCCGGCATCTTTCTGACAAACGCGCGCATAGACGTAACGGCGGATCGCGCCTACAATGTCAACAACAGTTCCTGTGTGAGGAAGGATGAGGACCATGACCGTTGTCGCCCGGCGGCCCGAGGCCGCTGCCGCCGCCACTACTACGCCTGCCGTCGAACCGGCGTCGCCGCTGGAGCGCCTGCGCACCGTCGGCGGCAAGCGCTACGAGCGCTACCGGGTCTCCGCCGAGCAGTACCGGCAGTTCCGCGCCAACGGCTTCCTGGTCGTGCGCGGCCTGGTGGACGCCGACGACGTCGCGGAACTGCGCCAGCACACCGACGACCTGATGCAGGGGCGGCTGCCCGAGCAGAACCGCCCGATGGCCGACCGCGACCCGAGCAAGGACACCGGCACGACCGGGCAGGGCCTGGAAGCGCCCCCCGAGCACCTCACCCCCGAGGAGAAGGCGCAGTACTTCCTGCGGATCCACATGCTGCACCGCCGGCTGGAGTTGCACGAGCGGTACCTGCTCCACCCGCGCGTCCTCGACGTCCTGGAGGCGATCCACGGCCCTGACGTCCTCGCCATGCAGACCATGCTGTTCCTCAAGCCGCCGGGAAAGCCCGGCCAGGGTTGGCACCAGGACTCCTACTACATCCCCACGCACCCGGACACGCTGATCGGCGCGTGGATCGCGGTGGACGACTGCGACGAGCTGAACGGCGCGATGTGGTTCGCCAAGGGCAGCCAGACCGAGCCGGTCTACCCGCCCAGCACCGGCTACGGCTACGGCGACCGCCTGCTGGAGAACATCGAGCACGTCGGCGGCGTCAGCAACCCGAACGACGCCGAGAACGACCTCGCGCGCATCGGCGACCGATACGACCAGGTGCTCGTCAGCGCGAAGGCGGGCGACGTCGTCTTCTTCGGCGGGCACGTCCTGCACCGCTCCAAGACGAACTATACCGCCGACCGCTACCGGCGGGCGTTCGTCAGCCACTACTGCAACGCGCGCTCGTTCACGCAGTGGACGGGCGGCCCGACCGACGGCCCGAACGCGGGCACGATCGACCCGGAGACGCAGATGGCGAACGGCATCCACATCCTGGCGCGCGGCGACTCGCACCTGCCGTTCGCCCGGCCGCGCTTCGGGACGCCCTGCGCGGCGATGCTGACGGCGGAGGAGCGGCGCGCCGCCTACCGCTACGGCGCGGCGGCGGCGATGGGCAACATGGACGACGGCATGATGGACATGATGCCCACCAACCCGTACGCCACGGACGACCACGAGGACGAAGAGCAAGGAGCGGAGACGCCGAAGCCGAAGCCCCCCTACTCCCAGGCCCGCACCGCCGGCGAGTTAAAGGACCAGCCCCCCGTCCCGCTCGTCACGACGCGCTGATTCGACCACGGCCTCACGCTAAATGTTTCGCGTGAGGCCGTTATTCTTCGGACCATACGGCCAGACACTTTCGATCCTGCCAGAACTGCTCTAAGGTCATCTTAGGATGGCCGATCACGCGGATTTGCAAGGGACTCAGGCGGATACTGATGGGGTGAGACGCTTGGCCCTCCCATGAGCCAATGTCTACCCGCTCATGACCTTGTAAACTCAGGGCGTGACGCCTCATATACTCCTGGATTGCCGGCACCTGCAGGTCCACACTGGTAGTGGCTTCGGCGTGGGGATTGCGCAGGGACTTTGCGAGGAAGATGAGCGTCTCTAAATCACCGGGGTGCTCGTTAAAGTGCTGTTCGTAGCTGCGGTAGTAGATAGACTCCAACGCTTCCTCCTGCGACACGAATGTACCGTCGATAACGTAACCGACTTCCCAGTGTCCTTCGCCGTATTTACGGTCCCACTCCCGCTGTCTCGCTTCCCGACGCTTGAGCGGTCCTGCTTTGCCGATTCGACGTTCGACGATTTGCCATGCCATGCTTGCTTACCTGAACGCTATATCGCGGAGAGGCATCGATTCTTGAAAGCTTGCCCGTATGATAGCCCTTTGCTGTAGGGCGTTTGCTTCGTCATCCCGGCGAGGAAGCGAGAAGGGGCTATACTATGCATGAGCGCAAGCAATGGCGCTGATGCTTATCCAACGAAGGACCCCTTGATGAATCTTCTCGCGAACGCCCCCACCAGAAACGCCGCACTGCTGCGCTGGGTGGAGGAGTGCATCGCCCTGTGCCGCCCGGACCGCGTCCACTGGTGTACCGGCTCCGAGGAGGAGAAGCAGGCGCTTCTCGACACGATGACGGACGACGGCACCCTCGACCCGCTGA
>DATLHN010000282.1:0-3322 GCA_035539875.1 Armatimonadaceae bacterium | reverse complement strand
CTCATGAACGCGCCCGCCGTGCGAGTCGACCCCGTGCAGGCAGTGAGAACCGACAAGGAGCAGCCCTCATGAGTGACGGCAGCAGCAGCAATAAACCCCTCCGCATTCTCGGCATCGCCGGGAGCCTCCGCAAGCAGTCGTACAACCGCGCCGCCCTGCGCGCCGCCACTCAGCTCGTGCCGGACGGCGCGACGATCGAGATCTTCGAGCTGGACGGCATCCCCGGCTTCAACGAGGACGACGAGAAGAACCCGCCCGAAAAGGTGGTGGAGCTGAAGCGGCGCATCCGCGAGGCGGACGCGATCCTGTTCGTCACCCCGGAGTACAACTATTCCGTGCCGGGCGTGCTCAAGAACGCCATCGACTGGGCGTCGCGCCCCTACGGCGACAGCGCGTGGTCCGGCAAGCCGGTCGCGGTCATGGGCGCGTCCATCGGCAGCATCGGCACGGCGCGGGCGCAGTACCACCTGCGCCAGATGTTCGTCTTCCTGAACATGTACCCGGTCAACCAGCCCGAGGTCATGATCGCCAACGCGAGCCAGCGCTTCGACGCCGACGGCAACCTGACCGACGCCGACACGAAAGAGTTCATCCGCAAGCTGCTGCTGGAACTCGTGAACTGGACGCGGCGCATCGCGCCGAAGAGCGGCGGGGAGGCGTGAGGCAATGAACGGCAAACGAGGACTGGGATTGTCCGCAAGCGCGGCGGCGGCTATGCTGATCGCCGGAGGTACCCTGGGGTGCCAGTACGTGCCGACCCGGACGTCGTCCGCGCCGCTGCCGGTGGAAAAGCCGCTCGAGGTCCGGCCGGTCTCGGTGGCGTACCAGCCCGAGGAGCAGCGCGTCGTCGAGGTGGTCGAGCGGGTCTCCCCCGCCGTCGTCAGCATCAGCCCCGGCCGGGGCATGGGCTCCGGGTTCTTCATCCGCGAGGACGGCACGATCCTGACCAACGCCCACGTCGTCGGCCAGGCCCGCGAGGTCGCGGTCCGGATGGCGGACGGGCGCACGCTGCGCGGCCGGGTGCTCGGCCGCGACCCCTCGGTCGATACGGCGGTCGTCAAGGTCAGCGGGAAGGACTTCCCGGCGATCTCGATAGCCGACTCCGACGGCCTGCGGGCGGGCCAGAGCGCCATCGCCATCGGCAGTCCGCTCGGCCTGGAGCGCACCGTCACCACCGGCGTCATCTCGGCCGTTAACCGCAGCCTCGGCGACTCGGAGCTGGAGGGCCTGATCCAGACCGACGCCGCGATCAACCCGGGCAACTCCGGCGGCCCGCTGCTCGACTCCGGGGGACGCGTCATAGGCATCAACACTGCGATCCTGAGCGCGCCCGGCGGCGGCCTCGGGTTCGCGGTGCCGATCAACCTGGCGCGCAACGTCGCCGACCAGATCCTCGCCACGGGCCGCGTCCGCCGCGTCATGCTCGGGGTGATCCTGAGCGACGTGACCGCCGAACTGGCGGAGCGCCTCGACCTGCCGGTCGAGCAGGGCGCGGTGGTCATGGAGGTGGCTTCCGGCTCCCCGGCGCATAAGGCGGGGATTCGCGGCGCGGACATCCTCACGGCGATCGACGGGGACGAGGTAAAGACCGGCGGGGACGTCCGCCGGGTCCTGCGCCCGCACAAGCCCGGCGACACCGTGAGCGTGACCCTGCGCCGCCGCAGCGAGAGCGGCCCCGTCACGGTGCGCGTGGTCCTGGCCGAGGCGACAGGCGACTGACGCCCGGCCGGGCAGGAAGCGGACACGGGCGCGTGGAAACCGTCTCCAACACGCGTTCCGAGGAGATGCCCCCGTGTCCGAGCCTTCCGCGGCGTCGCAGCCGTCGTCACCTTCGCAGTCGCTTGCGTCCGCGCCGCCCGCTTCCGCGCTCCACGCGCTGCTCAAGATCGCGCGCGAGGGACTGGAGCGGCGCACCGGCGGGACGCCCAAGAAAGTCGTGGTCGTCGGGGCGGGCGTGGCGGGACTCGTCGCCGCGCGGACCCTGCTCGACGCCGGGCACGACGTCCTGATACTGGAGGCGCAGGCGCGCGTCGGCGGGCGCGTGCAGACGCTGCGCGACCCGTTCACCGACGGCCTCTACGCCGAGGCGGGCGCGATGCGGATTCCCCGCACCCACGCGCTGACGCTGGCCTACATCGAGAAGTTCGGCCTGAGCGTCTCGCCGTTCACGTCGTCCAACCTGCAGGCGTACTACTACCTGCACGGGCAGAAGCGGCGCATCGCCGACGTGGAGTGCGACCCAGACCTGCTCTGCGACACGCTGGCCGAGCACGAGAAGGGCAAGACCTTCGCCGTCTGGTGGGAGGCGTCCCTCGCGCCCATCGCCGCGCGGCTGCGCGAGCAGGGCGAGGCGGCGTGGGAGTCCATCGTCGTCGAGTACGACGGCTACTCGACGCGCGAGTTCCTGGAGATCAACCGGTGGTCCGAGGGGGCCATCGAGGTCTTCGGGCTGCTGGCGAATCAGGAGGCGCTGATGAACGCGTCCTTCCTGGAGCTTCTGCGCGAGGAGTTGGGCTGCTTCTACACCGACATGGTCGAGATCGACGGGGGCATGGACCGGCTGCCGCGCGCGTTCCTGCCGGGGCTGGGCCACCGCATCCGCTACGGCGCGCACGTCACCGCCATCGACCAGAGCGAGTCGAAGGTAACGGTCGCGTACCGCACCGCCGCCGGGCCGCAGGCAGTGACGGCGGATTACGCCGTGATGACCCTCCCGTTCCCGGTCCTGCGGCACGTCGAGACGCCCAAGCCCTTCTCGCGGGACAAGCAGCGGGCGATCCGGCAGCTTTACTACGACGCGTCCGCGAAGATACTCTTCCAGTCGCGCCGCCGGTTCTGGGAGGAGGACGAGGGCATCCGCGGCGGCGGGACGATCACCGACCTGCCGATCCGCAACCTCTACTACCCCGACCACGGCGCGGAGACGGGCCGCGGCGTCCTGCTCGCGAGCTACACGTGGTCGGAGGACGCCCAGCGGTGGGGCTCGCTCCCGCACGAGGAACGCGTCCGCCAGGCGCTCGACGACGTCGCCGAGATACACCCGCAGATCACGGCCGAGTTCGAGGCGGGCGCGTCCAAGGTGTGGCACCACGACCCGTACGCGGGCGGGGCGTTCGCGCTGTTCAACCCGGGCCAGCAGACGCTGCTGCACCGGGCGATCACCGCGCCGGAAGGGCGCATCCACTTCGCGGGCGAGCACGCGTCCCTGACCCACGCCTGGATACAGGGCGCGATTGAATCCGGCCTGCGCGCGGCGGCGGAAATACACCGCGAGTAGGCGGCGGGCACGCTGCGAACGGCGGCCGAATCCGGGGTATATTCT